>CALJIU010000229.1 GCA_937974055.1 uncultured Neomegalonema sp.
ACGCCGGGTCCGGGGGTTCTGTCCGTGGCGGGGATCGGCTCGGCCTATGGCTACCGGCCCGGCCTGCGGTACATTACCGGATTGTTCGTGGGGCATAATCTGGTGGCGCTGCTGGTGATATCGGGCATTGCCGCCACTGCGCTGGCGATCCCGTGGCTGCGCACCGTTCTGGCATGGGCATCGGTCGGGTATCTGTTGTACTTGGCCGCGAAAATCGCCTTTGCCGGGTCGAAACTGGCCTTCATCGAAGCGACCCGCGCGCCGGGGATACGCGACGGGCTGGCGCTACAGGCGATCAACCCCAAGGCCTATGCGGTCAGTACGGCGCTGTTCTCCGGCTTTGCCTTCATGCCCGACGCACCGGTGGCCGAGGTCGTCATCAAGATCGTCATCATGGATACGATCTGGATCGTCCTGCATGTCGCATGGCTATGGGCCGGGGTCACGCTGCGCCGCCTCGACCTGCCCGCCCGCACCCAGCGAGGGATCAACGTGGCGATGGCGGTGTCGATGCTGCTGGTGGTGGGATTGGCGATCTACGCACAAGCATAACCCGGCGCACAGCGCGCACGCCGGGTCGTTTCGCAATCCTACTGGATCGAGGAGATCAGGGCAGGGTTCGTAACCAGATTACGCACACCGTGGGCGTCTTTTTCGTCGAACTCGTTGCTCGCGAGCCATTTCTCGACGCTGGTGATCGAGACTTTCTTGACCTTCGGACGCACGCTCCACGACACTTTGAGCGGCGAGGGCTTCTCATTGTAGCTTGGTCCGGTCGTCGAACCTGCATACTGGATCGGCGTGCCGGTATCGTTGGGAATATTGACCGCCTGATACAGACCACCGACATTCTCGACGCGGTTCAGCTCCACGAAATCGGCGGCGGTTTCGTCATTGACCAGCACGTAGACCTGCGTTTCCACGCGCAAGAACGGGTCTGGCACATCATCGCTGAGGCAGGAGCCGAGGGTCGGACCCGGTGTGATCGGCGCGCTCGAATGCACGTAATGCAACTCGATCGTATCGCCGGGGGCCAGATCGCCGTATTTGCCCGCACCGACGACACGGCCCAGCGGCGCCGTCTCCACCGGGGTCAGCGTGCCGTTATATTTATAGCCGGTGCCGACACCCTTGCCATCGCCGTTACCGGCATAGGTGGTGAACTCACCGCCCCGGTGCTCGGCGTTTTCATGGAAGTGAATGTTGCACAGGTTCATCGCCGTATAGGGCGGGGCGACCGAAAAGCTGATCGGATTCGCGCCGACGAGCGTTTCGAGGTCGCGGGGGGCCTGTGGTCCGGCATCGGTGGCGGCTTTCGCGAGCGCGAGGCGCTGGCTTGCGATTACATCGTCACTGGCGGCGACCTTGGCGGACCCACCCTTGTCGGCCATCGTGGCAGCACAGCCCGCCAGCGCCAGCGCGACGGCAGAAGAAATCAGAAATTTGGTCGTTACAGTCATTATGATCGCCCTCTTGATTTAAACTATTTCATGCTTACGAGCGCATTTGGGGAATGTCATCACCCAACTGCCCGTGCGGCGTGTGCTATTCACTCGGATGCCACCATTTCCCGCCCAAGACGACGCCAGCGGCGGTGATCTTTTGCCTGCCGGTCAACGCCCCGCCGACCGCATCGGTAAAGGTAAAATCACCCTCCTCCAGCGACAGGATCGCCGCCTCCCCCGGCGCGCCCGGTGCCAGCGTGCCCAATTCAGGCCGCTGCAACGCCGCCGCCGCATTCACCGTCGTCCGGCGGATCACCTCCGGCAATTCCATCCCCAGCGCGAGGAACTTTGACAGTGTCGTGACCTGATCGAAGGCGGGGCCGTCGATGCATAGGGCGTGGACGTCCGAGCTGATGGTATCGGGCGCAAAGCCCGCATCCAGCATCCCCCGCGCGGTGTAAAAGCAAAACGACGCCATGCCGTGACCGATATCGAAGATCACGCCCCGCTCGCGCGCGGCCAGCACCTCGGCCCGCACCGACCCATCCGCCGCCAGCGGGGTATTCGGGAAAGGGCGGAAGCAATGGGTCAACACATCACCGCCCCGCATCCGTGCGACGACGCCCTCGTAGGAAGGCGGCGGCTCGTCGATATGCACCATGATCGGCAGGGCGGTTTCCTCGGCCACCTGTAGCGCGTATTCAAAGGGCGTCATGCCGTGAATACCGCTGGTATGCCGCCCCAAGCGCACCTTGATCCCGACGATCACATCGCGGTTGGCATCGGCCACCTCGGCGGTGGTGATCGGGTCCATGAGGCGCAAATCCTCGGATTCGCCCACCATCACCCGGTTCGAAAATCCGAAGATGCCCGCATGGCTGACATGCAGATAGGCGAGGATGCGCACGGGCGACGGGTCGATGACATGGCGGCGAAACCCCGCGAAGTTGCCCGGCCCCGCGCTGCCGGTATCGACGGCGGTGGTCACCGCGCTGGTACGACAAAACTCCTCCGCATCGATCCCCAGCGACGTGCCGCCCCAATAGACATGGGTGTGCAGGTCGATCAGCCCCGGCGTCACGACCTTGCCGGTCACATCCCGCGTATCGGCGGCGGGGCCAAGATCATGCCCCACGGCGGCAACCTTGCCCCCCGCAAAGGCCACATCCGCCACCGTATCGAACCCGGAGGCCGGATCGATCACCCGGCCATTCGTCAGAAGAAGATCATGCATCGCCATACCCCTCGCCCATTCAAGCTAGAGGTATGCTGACACGCCCCGCCCCGTCAGACGATCACAAAATCATCCGCATCCAGCGCCGCTCCGTTCGACAGCGTGGCAAAGGCGACCGCCGCGCCCGACCCGCTACCATCGGCGTCGTAGAACAGCGTCGTCCCGTCATAGAGCACGTAATCATCCGCATCGAGCGCCACGCCGCCATTCACGAAACTGTCCGCATCCAGCGCCCCCCTGCCAAGGGCCGTAAAGCCGCCATCGTCCAGACGGATCACGTCTCGGTCGATCTGAAAATCGAGCAGGGTATCGACGCCCTCATCCGGCCCCCGGAACAGGAAGATATCGTTCCCCGCGCCGCCACCGAGGGTATCGTCGCCATTGCCCCCGTTCAGGACGTCATTGCCAGCACCACCGCGCAGGTCGTCATCGCCATCCCGGCCCGTCAGGTAGTCGCGGCCTTCCAGCCCCTCGATCCGGTTCGCACCAGCATCCCCGCGCAGGTCATCGCCCAACCGGCTGCCGCGCAGGTTCTCGACCGAGATATACGTGTCGCCGGTGGCACTGGCATCGTTGAACTGCGCGAATTGCAGATCGGCCTTCACCCCCGCCGCCGCATCGATATAGCTGGCCCGGTCGATGCCCGCGCCGCCGTCATGGATATCGGCCCCGCGCCCGCCGATCAGCACATCGTTTCCGGCACCGCCCTCCAGCACATCGTCGCCATTGCGACCGACGAGGAAGTCATTGCCCGCACCCCCGGCCAGCCCATTATCCTGCGCATCGCCCCGCAGGCTGTCGGCACCATCCGTGCCCAGCAGGTTCTCGATGGAGGAATAGGTATCCCCCGCCGCATGGCCGGTATTGACCTGCGAAATCTGCAAATCGGCCTTCACGCCCGTGCCGCTGTAGCGGGCGGTATCCGTGCCCGCCCCGCCCGCGATGGCATCGGCCCCGTCGCCGCCTTCGATGGTATCATCCACCATCGTTCCCGTAATCGCCTCGTCATCCGCATCGCCCGTGATGACGAAGCCATCGCCCGGTTCGGTAAAGCCGGTGACGGCGATGCCCGATAGATCGAGGGTCGTCACCCCGCCGATGGTGACGTCGATGATCCGGGTGCCGTTCTGATGGCCCAACGCATCCACGGCTTGGACCGGCAAAATCTGCGCCGCCGTCATTTTCAACAATTGCGGAAAGCCACCGCCGCTGAAGAAGATGCCTTCGACGGACAAGATCCTCGCCGGAATCATGTCGAGCGTATTCGGGCTGAAGAAGACGCGTAGCGTATCGAAGCCCGCCCCGCCATCGAGGGTCATACCCTGCGGCGTCGTCTGCCCCCCGATATTCAGCCCATCATCCCCGGCCCCGCCGAGCAACACGTCCGCACCGCCGAACCCACTGAGGGTATCGTTGCCGTCGCGTCCCTCAAGGGTATTGCTGCCCGGCGTGCCGATCAGGACATCGTTGAAGGCCGAGCCAATCGCGTTCTCGAACCCCGTCTGCCGATCACCATCCGCATCGCCGCTATAGGTAAGCGTTTGGGTCATGCCGATGGTGACCCCCGCAGACGAGTTCTCGTAGCTGAGGGTATCGATCCCCGCGCCGCCGTTCAGGCTGTCCGCGCCCGCCCCGCCCTCGATGGTGTCGTTGCCCGCGCCGCCGAATATCGTGTCGTTGCCGGCCAATCCCAATATCGTATCGTCACCATTCGTGCCGGTCAGCGTATCGGATGCGGGGGTTCCAACGATATTCATAGCTACTCTCCATACATGTACGTTTTACCTAACCACTATGACATGACAGAACGTAATGGCGTCAAGGCGCGTTGCGCAAAACAAGCTGCCCCCTATCCTCCCGCCAAATTCGCCGCCGCAATGGCGTCGTGCAGGGGGGCGAGGGTGTCGGCATCGGCGAGGGTCATTGCCGCCTGCCACACACGCGCGGCGGTGTCGTTCGACCATAGCCGTGCGGTCAGACTGTCGTATTTCGCGCGAATGTCGCCGACGCTGTAGGGATCGGCCCAGTCGCCCCGGTTCGTCTCGGTCGTCGCCTCGCGCACGCCGCCATCGTGCATCGTCACGATCACCCGCGCGGGGCGTTTTTCCGGCAACATCGCGCTGAGGGCGGCATCCTCGACCACCGTTACCCGCGCCGCCAGCGCCCGGATATCCGCGCGCTCCACCTGCTCGATTGTAAAGCTGCCCACCGTGCTGGCCCCGTTCAGCAGGGTCGTGGCGATGGCGAAGGGGACCGAGAATTTCGCCGCCAGCACATTGCGCGGGGCCGGGTCCGACAGCTCCGCCGCCATGCCATATGTCTCGACCCGCACCTGCGCCACGGCCCCTGGATCAATCGGTCCCAACATCGCCAGCGCATCGAGGGCGGCATGGTTGAAGCGACAACAGGCGTGGAGCTTGAAATAGTTGCGCGATACCTCCCACCGCTCGCCCAATCCTTCGGTCATGGCCTGCGGATCGAAACTGTCCGAGACGACGCGCCCGTAGACGTGGCTGAGGTCGTCCCCCGACCCGGTGAACCCGGCCTCCAGCATGTCATGGATCGTCAGGCCCATCTGGTTCGAAACCCCAGCGAACAGGTTGCGAACGGTGCCGCCCTCCAGCATCGTGCGGCGGCTGGTGGCTAGGCCCAGCGTGGAGGCGATGGTGATCGCCTCGCGCATTCGGGCCGTATCCGCCCCCGCCAATCGCTGCACCGCCACCGCCGCGCAGATGGTACCCCATGTGCCGTGGGGATGCATGGCGGGGTTCAGCGCCGAAGCGATACCCACCCGCGCGCCAACCTCATAGCCAATGGCCAGCGCGGCGAGGAAATCCGCCCCACTCACCCGCCCCGGAAAGGCCAGCATCGCCGGGATCGCGTGCATCCCCGGATGGCCCTTCGCGAATTGGCTGCCCTCGTCCATCTCCAGCCACGTCCCGGCGGTTCCCATCAGCAATGCGGCCTGTGCCGGGGCCGTACGGTGGGGCGTGCCGGGGATGGTTGTGTCGCCCGCAGGCAGTCGCGCGGTAAAGGCGGCAACCTCC
>CALJIU010000230.1 GCA_937974055.1 uncultured Neomegalonema sp.
GCCTGCTCCCGATCACAGCGCCGCCAATACGCCCCCGGAAACCCGGCGCATAGCTTTGCCACTGCCTCGCGGATTTCGGGATGGTCGAGGTCGTAGGTCATTCTTTGGTCCGCATGTTTTCGTTCTCGCAGCGTCATGCTCGGACGTGTTCCGAGCATCCATGTTTCAACAACGACCGCTCAACGTGTGGATGGATGGATCGTCGGGACAAGCCCGACGATGACCGTTCTATCACCGCATCACGAAGGGATTTGCCACGCTCGTTTCCTGCGCGATCCAGACGGATTTCGTTTGCAGGTATTCCTTGATCGCCTCGGCACCGCTTTCGCGGCCCATGCCGCTGCGTTTGGTGCCGCCGAAGGGCGACATGAAGCTGACGGCGCGGTAGGTGTTTACCCAGACCGTGCCGACTTTCAGCCGTTCCGACATGCGCAAGGCCCGCCCGATATCGGTGGTCCAGACCCCCGCCGCCAGACCGAAATTCACGTCGTTGCCGATGCGCACCGCGTCCTCTTCGGTATCGAAGGGGATCACCGACAGGACCGGGCCGAACACTTCCTCCTGCGCGATACGCATGGTGTTGTCGACGCCGGTGAAGATGGTCGGCTGTACGAATTGCCCGCCCGGTCCGTCATGCGGCGCACCGCCCAGCACGCAGGTTGCGCCCTCGGATTTGGCCACGTCGATATAATCGAGGATCTTGGCGTATTGCGGCGGGGTCGTCACCGGCCCGACATGGGTATCGCGCGACATGGGGTCGCCAATCGTCGCCTCGCTCGCCACCTTGACCAGCTTTTCCACGAACGCATCGTGGATCGAGCGTTGCAGCAGCAGGCGCGACCCGGCGATGCAGGTCTGGCCCGTTGCGGCGAAGATGCCGGAGATCGCCCCCATGACCGCCGCATCGAGGTCGGCATCCTCGAACACGATGTTTGGCGATTTTCCGCCCAGTTCCAGCGACACGTGCTTGAAGGTCTTTGCCGCCACCTCGTTGATCTTCTGCCCCGATATATCCGATCCCGTGAAGCTAATCTTCGCGACGTCCGGGTGCTCGACCAAGGGGGCACCCGCCTCCGCGCCGTAGCCCGTCACGACATTGACGACCCCCGGTGGAATCCCCGCCTCCTCGACCAATGCCATGAATTCCAGCGTCGATGCGGAGGTGAATTCCGATGGCTTGATGACCACGGTGCAGCCCGCCGCCAAGGCCGGGGCCAGCTTCCATGACAGCAGCAGCAGGGGCGAATTCCACGGCGTGATGATGCCGACGACGCCCATCGGCTCGTAGCGGGTGAAGTTGAAGATGCCGGGCTTGTCGGAGGGCAGGACCGCCCCCTCGATCTTGTCGGCCAGTCCGCCGTAATAGCGATACCACTGCGCCATATAGGCGGTCTGCCCGGCCATTTCGGTGATGAGCTTGCCGTTGTCGCGTACCTCGATTTCGCCCAGCCGCTCGGCCTCGCGCTCGACGATATCGGCCAGCTTCATCAGCAGCCGCCCGCGTGCGGTGGGCGTGGTGGTGGCCCAGCCGTCAAAGGCCGCATTCGCCGCCGCAACCGCCGCATCCACGTCCGCCGCCGTTCCGCGCGCCAGCGTCGCCCATGCCTCGCCGGTATAGGGATTGACCGTCTCGAAGGTTTCCCCGCCGCTGGCCGCGACCGCCTTGCCGTCGATGTAATGGTGATAGGCTTTCATCGGTCTCTCCCAAATTCCGCACGGATTGCATCCGTATGTTCGCCCAAAGCGGGCACCCGCGTTTGTCGCCCCGCATCCGTTTGTACCGGCAAATCCGCCACCGATACCGCCGCGCCGCCGAACTGTAGCGCCATATTGCGCAGAAACGCATGGTCCGACAAATCCGCCACCTCGTTCAGCCGTGCGGAGGCGATGCGCGCTTCGTCGAGCATCGTGATCAGCGCGTCCCGGTCATGCCGCCCGAAGACGCCTTCGATGATTGCCGTCAGCGCATCGCGGTTCGCCACGCGGTCGGGGTTTTGTGCAAATCGCGCATCGTCGGCCAATTCTGGCTGGCCAAGTATGGTGTCGCTGAACACCCGAAACTCGCGGTCGTTCTGGATCGAGATCATCACCACCCCGTCCCGCGCCTGAAACGCGCCATAGGGCGCGACGAAGGTATGCGTCAGGCCCAGCCGTTGGGGCGCTGGTCCGAAATACCGATGCGCCATCAGCGGCATGTTCATCCAATCCGCGATGACGTCGAACATCGACACCGACAGATCGACGCCCATGCCCGTTCGCCCCCGCTGGATGAGCGCGCGCAGGATCGCCGAAAACGCCGTCAGCCCGGCGGATAGGTCGGTAATCGACACCCCCACCCGCGCGGGGCCGTCGGGCGTTCCCGTCACCGCGCACAGGCCCGCCTCGGCCTGAATCAGAAAGTCATACGCCTTCTTCTTCGCCGCCTCGCCCGCCGCCCCATAGCCCGTGATTTCGCAGGTGATCAGGCCCGGATTCGCATCGCGCAATGCCTGACCGCCAAACCCGCGCCGCGCCAGCGCATTGGGGGCGAGGTTGTGCAGGAACACGTCGGCCTGTCGCAGCATTGTGTGCAACAGCGCCGCGTCATCCGCATCGTTCAGGTCGATGCAGATCGATTCTTTCCCGTGATTCAGCCACGCGAAAATGGTCGATTGCCCATTCGCGCCCCGGTCATACCCCCGCGCGAAATCGCCCGCCGCGCGCTCGACCTTTACCACCCGCGCGCCCGCATCGGCCAGCAGCATCCCGCAATAGGGCGCGGCCACCGCCTGCTCCAGCGAGACGACGAAGATGCCCTCCAGTTCCCGGTTCAATCCCATTGCGCGTCATCACCTCTTGCGTTCTCTTCTGAATGGAACACGATACACGCATTGGCAATACGTACGGGCGAGACGCGCATGGACTACGAAACCCTGATACTGACGACCCCGCGCGCCCACACACTGCTCGTCACCCTCGACCGCCCGGAAGCGGCCAATGCGCTGAATACACAGCTTGGCCGCGACATGATCGATCTGTTCGAGGGGTTGGCCCTCGATCCGGGTGATGTGCGCTGCATCGTGGTGACGGGGCAGGGGACACGCGCTTTCTGCGCCGGGGGCGACCTGAAGGAACGCCACGGCATGACCGATGCGGCATGGGGGGCGCAGCATCTTGTCTACGAACGGATGGTGCGCGCGGTTCTCGACTGCCCGACTCCCACCATCGCGGCGGTGAATGGGGCGGCCTATGGTGGCGGATGCGAAATCGCCGCCTGCATGGATTTTATCTACGCCGCCGATACCGCCCGTTTTGCCATGACCGAGGCGTCGCTTGGCATCATTCCCGGTGCGGGCGGCACGCAGACATTGGCTCGCGCGATGGGCGAACGGCGGGCGAAGGAGCTGATCCTGTCCTGCCGCCCTTTCACCGCCGCCGATGCGCTGGGATGGGGATTGCTCAATGCCGTTTACCCGCAAGCCGACCTGCTGGATGCGGTGTTGGAGACGGCGGAACGCATCGCTGCCAACGCGCCCGTCGCCGTGCGGCAGGCCAAGCAGGCCATCGGTCGCGGATTGTCGATGTCCCTGCGGGACGGCCTTGCCTTCGAGATCGAGGCGTATAACCGGACCGTTCCAACCCACGACCGCCGCGAAGGCGTTGCCGCCTTCAACGAAAAGCGCAAACCCGTCTTCGAGGGACGGTAACAACCCACAACGCCCGCCCGGCATGATCGAAACAGGAGACTGACCCATGGATAACCACGGCCCCACCGAGTCCCCCCTGTCCGCTGGTGCGGGCACTCAGATCGTCGCCGCCGGATACAGCCCCGAAATGACGGCTCGTTATCGTGAGGAGGTGCAGGGCCTGCTGCACACGCTGTTCGACAATTTCCTGCAAAACCATGAACCGCGCCTGTACGATGTGCTGCAATCCGCCCGTGCGCTGGATGCCCATGAGGGGGCGTTGCTGATCAAGGCGATGCAATCGGTCGGCATCCGCTTTCAACTGACCGCCATCGCCGAGGAAATCGCCGATACGCGCAAGGTTCGGCTGGCCGAAGCCTCCAGCGGCCCCGAAGCCGTGATCGGCTCGTTCCATCGCACGCTGGGCCATGCCGCCGCGCGGGGGACCAGTGCCGCCGATGTGCAGCGGGCGCTTGCGGGCTTTCAAGTCTCCCCCACCATCACCGCCCACCCGACCGAGGCGAAGCGCATTACGATCTTGGAAAACCACCGCCGCATCTATCGCACGCTGGTCGAGTTGGAGACGAACCGCTGGACCCCGCGCGAGCGGGAAAGGCTGATCGCGCGGCTGCGCAATGCCATCGTCGTGCTGTGGATGACCGGCGAATTACGGCTGGAGCGCCCGACGGTGGATGAGGAAGTGTCGTGGGGGCTGCACTTCTTCAACGAAACGCTGATCGAGAGTACGGCGGATGTGGGGGATAAGCTGGCCCATGCCCTGCGGCAGCACTTTCCCGATATCGAGATGGAGATGCCCCCGTTTCTGCGCTTTCATTCCGGCATTGGTGGCGACCGTGATGGCAATCCGGGCGTTACCACAACCGTCACCCGCCGCACCCTGCGCCGTCACCGCGATAATGCGATCAGCCGCTATGTCATGGAATTCGAGCGCCTGTCCCGTAGCCTGAGCATTAGCGCGCATGTCAATCCGCCCGGCGACCGCTTTCGCCAGCATCTGCGAGCCACGCTCGACGCATCGGGGCGGGGCGATGCGATCGTGCAGCGTAACCCGTACGAACTGTTCCGCCAGTTCTGCGTGGCCTGTACCACCCGGCTGCGCGGCAATCTGGGCGAGACGGAGCAGGGGGCGGTGCCGTACCGGAACCCCGAAGGCTTGATCTCGGACCTACGGATGCTGGAATCCGCCCTGACCGAGATTGGCGCGGGCAGCATCGCGTCGGGCGAGGTTGCAACGCTGCGGTATCTGGTGATGTGCTTTGGCTTTCGCACCGCCGCGCTGGATATTCGGCAGAACGCCGATGTCATCAACCGCACGGTCGCCGCGTTGGGGGGCGATCCGCAGACGGTGGCGGATGCGCTGGCGAGTGGGGTCACCGCCAATGCGAACGATCCCGACCTCGATGCGGAGGCGGCGGAAACCGTCGCGCTGTTCCGCCTGTTGGGCGAAAACCGTGTGGACCCGGATGCCATCGGCGCGTTCATCCTGTCGAAGACCACCTGCGTCGAGGATGTGCTGGCCGTGGCATGGCTGGCCGCCGCCGTCGATGCCAGTCGCTACTTCCCGCCCATCGTACCGCTGTTCGAGACGGTCGAAGATCTGCACAACGCCCCCGGCATCATCGACCGATTGCTCGCCAACGCGGTCGCGCGCACCGCCATGACGGACGATACCGGCGCGGTTGAGGTGATGCTCGGCTATTCCAATTGCATCGAGGATAGCGGCTACCTCACCTCGATCTGGGAGACATCGAAGGCGCAGGCCGCCATTCTCGATGTGTGCCAGAAACATGGCGTCGCCCTGCGCTTCTTCCATGGGCGGGGCGGGTCCATCAGTCGGGGTGGCGCCCCCACGGGGCGGGCCATCGCCGCGCAACCGAGCGGGACGGTCCAAGGACGCCTGCGCGTGACCGAACAGGGGGAGGTCGTCTCGGCCAAATATTCCAACCGAGGCACCGCCCGTACCCATCTCGAATTGTTGGGGGCCAGCGTGCTGCGGCACAGTCTGGCCGGGGAGGACGACGATACCGATGCGGGGGGCGCGGCCCATAATGCGCTGATCGAAACCCTGTCCGGCAATGGCCGCGAAGCCTATCGCGATTTGCTTGAAACGCCCGGTTTCCCGGATTATTTCCGCCATGCCAGCCCCGTCGAGGAACTGGCCCTGCTCAAGAGCGGCTCGCATCCCTCGCAACGGGTCGGGGGCGAGGCTATCGACGATCTGCGGGCGATCCCGTGGGTCTTTGCATGGGGGCAGAACCGGCATTTGCTGACCGGGTGGTACGGTGTCGGATCGGCGTTGGATGCGGCAATTGAGGCGGGCGAAACCGAGACTTTGCGCGGGATGTATGGCTCGGACAAGACGTTCAAGATCGTCTTGGACGAGGTCGAGAAGACGCTCTATCAGGTCGATCTGGGCATCGCCCGCCGCTATGCCGGGCTGGTGCCGGATGATGCGGTGCGGGAGCGGATATTCGGCAAGATCACGACCGAGTATGACCTCGTGAAGCGCCATTTGCTGACTGTTACCGAACAGGACAACCTTGCCGACCGCTTCCCCAGCTTTCGCCGCCGCATCGACGGCGCGCGTCCGCTGCTCGACCGCTGCAATGCATGGCAGGTCAATCTGTTGCGGCGCAACCGCTTGGAGCCGCCACAGGACAATCTGCGCGAACAACTCCTGCTCTCCATGCATTGCATCGCGACGGGGTTGGGTTGGACGGGGTGAGGATCGTTGGGAGATTTGCTCAGGTGCCGAAAGGGAACGGTGGTTGTGGTTGAAGACCCCCCACCCCGGCCCTTCGCTGCACGACGCCCCCCCCGCAAGCGGGGAGAGGGAGAAAAAGTCCATCGCCTATCGACCGATTGCCGCGTCGGGGAGCAGCGCACGCTTGACTTTCGCTGGATTATCGTGTCGTTTGTTCATGTTTTGTTTTTAACGAGGACATGCGCCGCATATGAGTTGGACCCGCTGCATCGAGATCAATCGCCTAGACCTGCTGCCCACGGTGGCAAGGATTCTAGGGATGCTGGGCGGTGGGGAGACGGTGCTGCGGCATGTGCATCTGGCGATTTTGGCGTTGCTGCTGCCTGCGGAATCGGCGCTGCGGCGGCTTATCGCGATTGCGGCGAAGGATATCGTGGTGAAGCCCCGCGCAAAGCGGGGACCGCCGCCGGGTGGCATTCCGAAAGGGTCAGGCGGGCGAAAGCCTGTCTTCGTGGTGATTGATCCGCGCAAGGAAGTTGGGCCTCCGAAGCGGAAGACCGCGCCGGGGTTTGGGCCGAATGTGCGGGGATTCGATGATCTGGACATCTCGCCGCCGGGGCGTGTGGAGATTACGCCGGATGATCCGGTATCCGCTGCTGCGCTTCGGCGTCGGGTCGAGGCTTTGGTTGCGGCGATGAACGACATTCCGGGGCAAGCCAGACGGTTGGCGCGAAAGCAGGCCGGGATGAAGAGACCGCTTCGGGTGATGCGTCCGGGGCGTCCACCGGGACATGTTAAGCGCGGGAAGCGGCCCATCGATCTGCTGCTGCGGGAGGTGCATGAGCTGGCGCTCATGGCGCTGGCGGGGATGAAAGCGCCTCCATGAGCGGGGGATAAGTTTCAGGGATGAGTGTCGAGGGCCACCGCCGCTGGGCGGTGGGGGATTTGGTGCGTCTGCTCTCTACACATGTCAAAACTCATGGAACGGCGATAGAAGAGACAGGGATGCGCGGGCGGATTTTTTCGGGCGATTGCCTTGGTTGACGCGGCGACATGGTTGACAGGAATGCGCCGGGGGGCGACCAAAGCGGCATGTATCCTCTCGTTCGCCTCGCCAAGATTTTTCTGACCAGC
>CALJIU010000231.1 GCA_937974055.1 uncultured Neomegalonema sp.
ATCGGGCGCATTGCCGCGACCGGGTACCGAACTGTGCGGGAATACCATGGTCGTCGAAATCATCATCCTTGCCGCCGTCGCCGGTTTTCTGGTCCTGCGACTTCGCGATGTCCTTGGCCGCAAGACCGGGGAAGAGAACCCCAACGACTGGTTCTCGAATGGCCCGGCCAATGGTGAAGCGGCCCCCGGCGACACGGATACGGTCGTGCAGTTTCCGGGTCGGGGCGATGCGCCGATTCAGGCGATGGCCGACGATCACAGCGATGTGGCGACCGTCGCCCCGCTCGATAGCGAGTTGGGCCAGACCCTGATTGCCGCCAAGGGCATCGAACCGTCGTTCAATGCGGTGCGCTTCATCGAAGGGTCACGCGCGGCCTATGAGATGATCCTGATGGCCTACGAGACGGGCGACAAGGATACGCTGCGCCCGCTGCTGGCCGCCGATGTGATGGACAGTTTCGAGGGTGCCATCGACGACCGGAGCGAACAGGGCCTGTCGGTCGATGCGCGCTTTATCGGGTTGCGCAGCTCGAAGATCATGGATGCGCGGCTGGACGAGGCGAGCAACGCGATTCAGGTGGATGTGCGCTTCGATGCCGAGATGATCGTCGCCGTGCGCAATGCCGAGGGCGAAATCGTGGAGGGCGACCCGGAAATGGTGCGCCGCATGAACGATCTGTGGACCTTCGAGCGTATTTTGGGCACGGATGATCCGTCTTGGACGCTGGTCGAGACGGGCGACTGATCCGATGCGCGCCCTTACCTGCCTCGCCCTCGCCGTATCCTTGAGTGCCTGTGCGTCGAAGACGCCCTCGCCCGCCGTGGTCGCGATTCCGCAACAGAATGTGCAACCCGCGCCCGCGCCGATACCGGTCAGTCCCGCAGTCGTGCTGGATGTGCCGGACGATCAGGTGCAGGCGCTGACTTTCGCGGACCTGCGCGGGTGGCCCGATGGCGACCATCTTCCGGCGCTGATCGCGCTGCGCAACGCTTGTGAGAAGATCTTGGATGCTCCGGCGGATTCTTCCATCGGGGGGCAGGCGATTGGCGGGCAACCGCTGTTCGGCACGGGCATGGATTGGTCGCAGCCCTGCCGCGAGGCATCGGTTGCGGTGGATATCCCCGCCTATTTCGAGAAATGGTTCGTGCCGGTGGCGCTGGGCGGGTCGCAGAACGGCACTGCGCTGTTCACCGCGTATTTCGAGCCTGAATTGCGGGGATCGCGGGTGCGCGGTGGGCCGTATCAGCATCCGCTTTACGCGCGGCCCGACGATCTGGAAAGCGGCGTGCCGTATTTCGACCGCACGGCAATCGATGCCGGGGCGCTGGCCGGGCGGGGCTTGGAACTGTTTTGGCTGGATGATCCCATCGACAGCTTTTTCTTGCATATTCAGGGGTCGGGCCGCATCGCCCTGCCCGATGGATCGGTCGCGCGGGTCGGGTTTGCGGGCAAGAACAACCATTCCTACAAGGCCATTGGCCGGACATTGGTGGAATGGGGCGAGATGGAGCTGGGCGGTGTCTCGAAGAAGAGCATCGAGGATTGGATCGACGCCAACCCCGCCCGTACCGCCGAATTGCTGGGCACCAATCCATCCTACGTGTTCTTTACCGAGCGTGAGGAGTTGACCGCCGATCTTGGCCCCATCGGGTCGTTTGGCCAACCCCTGCCCTCGCAGCGGGCCATTGCCATCGACCGGCGGTATTACGCCCTCGGCATCCCCATGTGGGTCGATTTCGACAGCCCCGTTGGACCGATACGCCGCCTGACCCTCGCCCTCGATACCGGCGGGGCCATCAAGGGATCGCGCAGGGCCGATTTCTTCTTCGGGTCGGGCAAGAAAGCGGATGTGGCGGCGGGTAAGACCCGCACCGAGGGCCAATTGATCGCGCTTACCCCGCGCACGGCTTATGAGCGGGTGTTCGGTCCGATATCATGAGCCGCGACCGCCGAACGCGGCGCGCGAGCGATCAAGAACTGGCCCTGTGGCGGGCGGTGAATACCGATACCGTCCTCAGCCGGATGAGCCAATCGCTGCGGATGCCGGACCATCCGGCGGCGCGGCCCACCCCCGCGCCGCGCGTGCGGCAGGTGCCCGATGCCGAGCCGCCGCGCCCCTTTGCCCGGCCCGCGCCGCCCGTGCTGACCCAGTTCGTGCCGAAACCGGCCAGCATCGACGCCCTGCGCGACCAGACCCCCGGCCTCGACCGCAATACCGCCCGCGCCCTGCGCCGGGGTGAGCGCAGCCCGGATGCGCGCATCGACCTGCACGGCATGACCGCCGACCGGGCGCATGGCGCGCTGACGCGGTTCATCCTCGATTCGCGCGCGCGGGGGCATCGCTGCGTGCTGGTCATCACGGGCAAAGGCCGCCGCTATACCGCGCCCTCGACCAGCGGATTCAGCATGGAGCATAGCGAGGGCGTGCTGCGCCGGGACGTGCCGCGCTGGCTGCGCGAACAACCCCTCGGCGGGGCCATCGTCGGGATATACAAGGCGCATCAGAAGCACGGCGGCGACGGGGCGCTGTACGTTTATCTGCGTAAGTCGCGGTGAAGGAGGGGCTGCGCCAGCGACGGCGGAGCCTGCTGCCCAAGGGGCTGCTGGGACGGGCGGTTCTGATCCTGATCATGCCGATCATCGTGTTGCAGATCGTCGTCACCCTCGTCTTTATCGAGCGCCATCTGGACGGCGTCACCCGCGAGATGACCACCACCATCGCCCGCGAATTGCGCAGCTTTGCCACCGTGGTGGAGGCGCAATACACGGATAGCGCCATCGACCGCACCGTGGCGGAACTGGCCACCGGCATCGGCTATGACCTGCGTTATGTGCCCGGCGATACGATCGACCGGCAGGTTCGTCGCCCCTTCTATCGCATTGCCGCCCGCGCGATTACCCAAACGCTGCAAAGCGAGGTCGGGTTTCCCATCAGCGTCGATACCGAGCGCATCCATAAGATCGTGCATGTCGCCATCCAACTGAGCGAAGGGGTGCTGTATGCCGAAGTTCCCGAACGGCGTATGACCAACCGCAATCCGCATTTCCTGTTGGTGTGGATGGTGTCCGTGTCGTTCTTTTTGCTGCTGATCGCCGTATTGTTCCTGCGCAATCAGATCCGCCCGATCCGGCAGCTTGCCACCGCCGCCGAAGCCTTTGGCAAGGGGCAACCTGCGCCGACCTTCAAGCCCGCAGGGGCGGAGGAGGTGCGCCGGGCGGCCACCGCCTTTCTGACCATGCGCGCCCGGATCGAGCGGCAGATCGCGCAACGGACGCTGATGCTGTCGGGGGTAAGCCATGACCTGCGCACGCCCTTGACGCGGATGCGCCTGTCGCTGGCGATGATGGATGACGAGGAGGAGGCGGGCGCGATGATGCGCGACGTGGACGAGATGGAACGGATGGTCGACGGCTTTCTCGCCTTTGCGCGGGGGGAAAGCGGCGAGACGCCGGAGCCAACCGACCTGCGCGCCATGCTGGAAAGCATCCATGCCGACGAGATGACGATGGGTCGGGACGTGACCCTGACGCTGCCCGATGTCGAGGCGGAGGAGACCACCCTGCCCCTGCGCGCGGATGGGATGCGGCGATGCCTGCGCAATCTGATCGAAAACGCGGCCAAGTATGGGGGGGGCGGGGTCTGGGTGACGCTGCGGGTCGAAGCGCGGCGTATCGCGGTCGAGATCGAGGATGATGGTCCCGGCGTGCCGGTCGAGGAGCGCGAGGCGATCCTGCGGCCCTTTGCGCGGGGCGATGACGCCCGCAATCAGGACCGGGGCGGCGGCACGGGGCTGGGCCTGAGCATCGCCCTCGATGTGGCCCGCGCCCATGGCGGCGATCTGATCCTGTCGGCAAGCGAGGAGCGGGGCGGGCTGTCGGTGCTGGTGACGCTGCCCCGCTGACGGATTACGCGATTTCGTCGGCACCCACGCTGGCCAGCATTGCGGTTGCGACGGCGATATCCTGCTCGCCACTGCCCGAACCGACGCCGACCGCGCCCGCGATCTGGCCATCGAGCTTGACGGGCATTCCGCCGGGCAGGTTGGTGACGGCGTTGCCGGTGGCCGCCGCGAGCTTGGCCGCAAACTCATCGGGCATTCCGCCCGTGGCCGCGCCGGTCGAGGCGGCGGTGCGGGCCTTGGCCGTGGCGCTGATGAGCGACAGGTATTTCGCGCCCGACATGCGCAGGGACGCGACGACCTCGCCGGAAGCATCGACCACGACGAGGCATTGCGGCTGTCCGATCTCGGTCGCCTTTGCCGCGCCGTTCTCTAGCATGGAAAGGGCGGCGGCATGGGTCAGGACGGGGCGGGTGTCGAAGAGGGGGCCGTCGGTCATCTGGGGTTCCTTCCGTGAATTTCAGGACGTAGACATAGAAGCAGACAGACCTGAATCCGAGAGAAAAATGGACCGTACCCCCCGCGACCTGCTGACCGCTATGTTCGAGGCCGCCGTGGCCGCCGCCGACCCGATGCTGTGTGTGCCGCAGCAACTGCCCCGTGACGTGAAGGGGCGGTTGGTCGTGGTGGGGGCGGGCAAAGCCTCGGCCCGGATGGCGCAGGCGGTGGAGCGGCATTGGGATGGGCCGCTGGAGGGGGTGGTCGTCACGCGGTATGGCCATGCCGCGCCCTGCGAGCGCATCCGCATCATCGAGGCCGCGCATCCGGTGCCGGACGAGGCGGGGGCGCAGGCGACGCGGGATATTTTGGCCGCCGTGGAGGGGCTGACGGAAGACGATACGGTGCTGGCGCTGATATCGGGTGGGGGGTCGGCGCTGCTGACGGCACCCGCTGGGGGCATCACGCTGGAGGAGAAGCGGGCAATCAATACCGCGCTGCTGCGCAGTGGCGCGCATATCGGCGAGATGAATACGGTGCGCAAGCATCTGTCGCGGGTCAAAGGCGGGGGGTTGGCGGCGGCGGCCCACCCCGCGCGGGTGCTGGCGCTGATGATATCGGACGTGCCGGGGGATGATCCGGCGACCATCGCATCCGGCCCGACGGTCGGCACCGATACCGGCCCGGCAGATGCGCGGGCGTTGCTGGAGCGGTACGGGATCGACATGCCGCCTTCGGTCGCCGCGTATCTGGCATCGGGGGAGCGGCCCCCGTTCGATGATGACGTGCGGTTGTCGCGCACCGAAAACCGGATCATCGCCGCGCCGCAGATATCGCTGGAGGCGGCGGCGGCGGTGGCGATGGCGGCGGGGGTGACGCCGATCATCCTGGGCGATGCCATCGAGGGCGAAGCGCGAGAGGTGGCGCGGGTCCATGCCGGGATCGCCGCGCAGGTGCGGCGGCACGACCAGCCGTTCCCCGCGCCCTGCGTGCTGATCTCTGGCGGGGAAACGACGGTGACGGTGCGGGGCGAGGGGCGCGGGGGGCGCAATGTGGAATTCGCGCTGGGCCTTGCGCTGGCGCTGGAGGAAGCGGCGGGCATCCACGCGATTGCCTGCGATACCGACGGGGTCGATGGGGCCGAGGAGGTGGCGGGGGCCGTGCTGGGGCCGGATACGCTGTCGCGGGCGCTGGCGGCGGGGATGGACCCGCGCGCGATGCTCGACAATAACGATGGACATTCGTTCTTCGAGGCGTTGGGAGATAGTATCGTGACGGGGCCAACCCTGACGAACGTGAACGATTTTCGGGCGGTGCTGGTGGTCTGAGCAAAAGATTAACGAAATATCGCGCTGGTTGTATTTATATGGTACATTGATTCCTTATGGCGATTTGCGATAAACCTGAGCGATGTTTCGCGCCAAGAGTTGCGCGAAACATCGCGCTTGGTGATTCAGGATAATCGCAATTCGCCTTAACGGGAGAATATGCCATGCGGATATCCATACTCGTTCTCGGTCTTTTTGGTGCGACTCTGCCCACCACGGCACTGGCGGATAGTCGCTGCGTCGATAACTTTCTATCGGGCAAGGCGGACGGGGTCATTGACGCCGAAACCGGCCAACCTATCGCGATTTTACCCTATGCGACGGCGGGATATGCGGTGGCTGGGTACTCCTACACCATCGATCTGGGTGGGGGATATGCCAAGCCGGTCGAGCCGCCAATCGAGCCACCGGCACCCCCGGTTGAGCCGGGTTTCATGGACGATCTTGCGCTCGTGCCGAACGACGCCGGGGCGACGCGGTTGGTCTTTCCGGGGGATGGGACGGGGCGGTTGACCGGACCGCAGACGGATTTCACCTTTACCGGCGTCGATCCCACGGGATTATTCGTGGATGGCGATCTGATCGCGCGGGGTGGATCCGGCACCATCAACGGGATGCGCACGACCGCCGTGCCGGATGCGAATGGGATCACGCTACGCCTCGGCAGTGGGTTCAACACCACCCGCACGCGCCAGGTCACTGCGACTTTTGCGAATGGCGTCGTGCTATCGACGCTGGTTGCGCTGGACGGGGGTAATACGGGGGGCGGGTTTAGCGCCGACCTGTCGCTATCGCCGAATAGCCTGAACGTCGCGCGCCTGACCTTTCCGGGGGATGGGACCGGGCGGCTGACCGGGCCGGGGACGGATTTCACCTTTACCGGCGTCGATGCCAGCGCCTTTGCCTTTGACGGGCCGCTGGTCGCACGCGGGGGCGCGGGGATGCTGAACGGGCGGCAGACGAGCGCCGTGCAGTTGATCGATGATGTGGCCGGTATCGTGTTGACCCTGAGCAGCGGGTTCAACCCGACCGGGACGCAGACCGTGCGCGCGCAATTTGCCGATGGGTCATTGCTGGAGGCGATGGTTCTGCGGAACTAGCCGTTCTGTCGCGTCGCTGATATCCTTTCGCTGCATTGCCCGCGAAAGGATCGATCATGCCCATCGCCCAACTGAACCTTGCGGAGCCGCGCTATCCGCTGGACGATCCGCGTATGGCGGGGTTCATGGATAATATCGCCCGGATCAACGGGTTGGCGGCGACGATGCCGGGGTTTGTCTGGCGCTTTCCCGAAGAACCGGAAGGCCACCCGGACCATGAGCCGCTGCCTTGGCCCGGCATGACCCTGACGATGAGCGTTTGGGAGGACGCCGATGCG
>CALJIU010000232.1 GCA_937974055.1 uncultured Neomegalonema sp.
ATCCGTATTGGTGGGAGGCTGCACCACCGCCCGAAGCGACCGGCGATCCGGTCGTGCCGGTCTGCGATGTCGTCATCGTCGGGGCGGGCTATACTGGTCTAAGCGCGGCGCGGGTGCTGGCCGACGCTGGCTTGAGCGTGCAGGTTTTTGACAAGCAGCGGGTCGGTGAGGGTGCGTCGTCGCGGAACGGCGGCATTCTCAGCGGTAATCTGCGTATCGGATTGTCCGGGGCGATCCGTAAGTTAGGGCTGGAAAAGGGCGTTGCGCTCTACCGTGAAGGGGTTGCCGCCCGCGAGTTCCTCGCCGCGACCATCCGAGATAACGGCATCGACTGCGATTTCCAGATGAACGGGCGGCTGACAGGGGCGCTGAACCGCGAAGATTTCGAGGGGATGCAGCGCGAAACCGACCTGATGAACGAGCATCTGGGCATCGAGGCGGAGGCGATTCCGAAGGCCGAGCTGCCGGGCGAGGTCGGTTCTGACGTTTATAGTGGTGGGTTGCTGCGGCATGATGTGGGCATGTTCCACCCGGCGAAGTTCGTGCGCGGGCTGCTCGATCTCGCCTTGCGGGCGGGCGCGACCGTGCATGGCGAGACGGGGATGAGCGGGGTCGAGCGGGACGGAGCGCGCTTCACCGTCACGACGGCGCGGGGCAAGGTCAGCGCGCGGCATGTGATCATGGTGACGAATGGCTATACGGATGGGAGCGACAAGTGGCTGCGGCGCAGGATCGTGCCGGTGGTCAGCCGCATGGTCGTGACCGAGGAAATCTCGGACAACCTGATGAATCACTTGCTGCCGAAACGGCGGGCGATGGGCGAGAAGCGCAATCTTTACCGCTATTATCGGCCCACCCCGGACGGCAAGCGCGTCATGTTGGGAAGCCGGGAACCAGCCTTTGCTAGTGATCCGAACGCCTCCGCCGAGCACGTGCGGCGCGGGTTGGTCGAAATCTTCCCCGAACTGTCGGACGTGGGCATCAGCCATTCATGGGGCGGGTATGTCGCGTTCAGCCGGGACGAGTTGCCCCGCGTGTTCGAGCGGGACGGTGTCCACTATGCCTGTGCGTATTGCGGGTCCGGCACGGTCTGGGCGCATTGGTTGGGGACGAAGGTTGCGCTGCGCATTCTCGACCGCGAGGGACGCGAGACGGCCTTTGACGGTGCGCCGCCAAAGGCGATTCCGCTTTATGCTGGGCGTCCGTGGTTCCTGCCCGCTGCAATCGGGATGTATGGGTTGAAGGATCGGCGAAAGCTGCGAAAGCCGCGTTAAATGTACTTCACCTTGTCGCTCGCCAGCAGGTCGAGGGTCGATTGGGGGATGCGCAGACCGTCGGCGATTTGGGCGTCTAGGTCCGCCTCCAATCCTTTGATCGTCTCCAGCTTTTCCAGTACTTTGTCGATGCGGGCAAAGGGTACGACGACCACGCCGTCATGGTCAGCGACGATCATGTCGCCCGTCTCCACCTGTCGCCCGCCAATCTGGATAGGTAGGCCAATGCTGCCAGGGCCATTGGTGTAGGGCGAGGCGGGGGTCAGGCCGGTTCCCCAACAGGGCAATCCCACAGCGACGATTCCCGCATAATCACGCACGGGACCGTCGGTCACGAAGCCCGCCGCGCCACAGTTGCGCAGCATTCCGCAAACCCGGTCGCCGATGGCCGCGCAGCCCTGAAATCCGTCGAAGGCGGCGAGGACCACATCGCCCTCGCGCACTGAATCGAGCGCGCCGAGCAGAGCGAGGATATCTCCGGCACCGCAGCCGACCGTCAGGGCCGGCCCTGCGGCAACGCTGATAAGGTCGCGGCTTTCGCCCAATGGGCGTATCGCGTTCGACAATGCGCCCGATCCGTACATGGCATCGACGACAAAGCTGGTCGGCACGCCCTGAAAGCCGGTGATTTGTGCGGCGGTTGGGCGGCGCTGGTCGCGGGCGATGGTCAGCAGGGGTGGTTCTTCGATCATCGTGTTCCCTCCATCAAAAGCGTTCTGCGCGAAGCACGTCACAATCCATGACCGTAACGATGCCGATATGTCGCTCGACCACATTGAAGACGGATTCGAGCAATCCGTCCAGCCGTTCGGGGCGGATGACGCAGGTGACTTGGACCATGCCGCCCGCGAGGCCGACCTGTCCTTCGGCGCTCCAACTGCCGGAGCGACCCGATCCGCCGGTGACGGGTAGGATGGAGTAGCCGGTCACGTCCGCCGCCTCCAATATTGCGCGTAAGCGGCGTTCCATCGGGGCCTCGATGGTGATTGCAACGCGCTTGGCCTTGTAGGTCTTCATGGGTCAGCCTCCGCCGATTGCACGGGCAAACCCAAGATACAGGGGCAGTCCGAGCGTGAGGTTGAAGGGAAAGGTGATGCCAAGGGAGAGGGTCAGGTAGATGCCGGGGTCCGCCTCTGGCACCGCCACGCGCATGGCGGCGGGCACGGCGATGTAGGAGGCGGATGCGCCGAGGACCATCAGCAGGAAGATCGAGCCGGTGGGTAATCCGATGAGCAGGCCGGCCAGCGCGCCCGCCCCTGCGCCTATGATGGGCATCAGCAGGCCAAAGGCCATCAGGCCCGGTGTCAGTACGCCGCGACTGCGCCGCAATCCGCGCCCGGCGACGAGGCCCATATCGAGCAAAAACAAGCACAGCGCGCCTTTGAAGGGGGCGACGAAGAAGGATTCGACGTCGGCCATGCCCTCCTTACCCACGACCATGCCGATGGCAAAAGCGCCAACGAGCAGGACGATGGAGCCGTTCAGCAGGATTTCGCGCCAGAGGTCTGAATCCATGCGCGTTTCCGACCCGCCCCGGCTGATGAGCCAGAGGGCGGAGAGGATGGCGGGGGCTTCCATTGCGGCGGCCACGGCGACCATGAAGCCGTCGGAGACGATGCCCGCACTTTCGAGGACGGAGGTTCCGGCGACGAAGGTGACGATGGAGATCGAGCCGTAATGCGCCGCCACCGCCGCCGCGTTGACGCGGTCGAGCTTGGTCATGATGCCGAGCAGTTTGAAGGCGATGAGGGGCAGGGCCGCAGACAGAACGATACCCGCGAGCACGGTACTGCCGAGGCGTAGGTCGATGCCATGCTCCGCAACGCTGACACCGCCCTTCATGCCGATGGCGAAGAGAAGATAGATGGACAGGGCCTTTGCCGCCGCCTCCGGGAAGACGAGGTCCGAGCGCCCCAACGCCGCCGCAACGCCCAAGACGAAAGACAGGATCAGAGGTGAACTCAGATTGCCAAGTGCCAGTGCAAAGAATCCGTCCAAGGCCAATCCCTTCCAACTTGCAGGCAGCGCGCGCCTTTCGCTTCTGTCTCATTCTGCCGTCGCACTTGCAAGGCCGGGGCGCTTCTGAGAAGACACGGGTGAGCGTGCGAGGCCGATGCATTCGGTTCGGAACAGGGAGTACATATATGGCGCGTGAGACATCTTTCCCGCTCCGATTGCTCGATGGATATCGGGCGTTCGTCAATGGTGCGCTTCCCCGTCAGCAATTGCGATATCGCGAATTGGCGGATGAGGGGCAGAAGCCTGAAACGATGATCGTCGCCTGCTGCGATTCGCGGGCCGCGCCGGAAGTGATCTTCGATTCGATCCCCGGCGAGGTGTTCGTGCTGCGCAACGTCGCCAATCTCGTGCCGCCCTACGAGCCGGACGGGGCGTATCATTCGACCTCCGCCGCGCTGGAATTTGCGGTGCAGGCGTTGAAGGTCAAGAATATCGTCGTGATGGGCCATGCCCGTTGTGGCGGGGTCAATGCGGCGTTGTCGCCCGCTGATAAGCCGCTATCGCCCGGTGATTTCATCGGGAAGTGGATGGATTTGCTGCGCCCTGCCGCCGAAAAGGTATCGCGCTACGACTCGATGACCGCAGGGGAGCGGAACACGGCGCTTGAGCGCATCGCCATTCGGCATTCCATCGAGAATCTGCGCAGCTTTCCCTGCGTGAAAATCCTCGAAGACAAGGGCCGCCTTGCCCTGCACGGCGCATGGTTCGATATCGCCACGGGTGAATTGTGGATCATGGACCCGGCATCGGGGGACTTCGTTCGGCCCAATATCCAGCCCGCCGATAATGGCAGTTCGCTTTAACGGTTTCTCATACTCTGTTGCGTATCGTCGTACGATAATCGCCGGAAAGCCGATGTCGCATCGTGTAAGGCGGTAGAACGCATCAGGAGAAGCCCCCATGAGAAAAGCATTCGCCATGAGCGCGACGGTCGCCATCGCCGCCATTGCCATCGTCGCCGTGACGTCCATCGCGCCCGCGCCTGCCGTACAACCTGCCGCTGCCGCATCACAGAAAGCTGCGAATTTTAAATATGGCTGGATGACCGGCCAATTGCCCGGCACGCAGATCATTGCCGCCAATGTCGTGCGCGAGCCTGCCTTCTCCGGTCAGCGCGATGAACAGGCGCAGGCAATGGACAAGGCCAAGAGCGCCCTTGAGAATGACTATTGCAGCAAAAAAGGCGGCGAGTTCGTTGCAGATCCTGGCCTGATCGTCTTTGATAAGGGCATCAACGAATGGCTCGTTGGTGGCGTCTGCCGCTAAGGCAGTAGCCGACCAAGCTGAAACGAGCGTATTGGGAAATACGCACTTCTGGCGTAATTCCCAATACGAGTTGGTCGGCATATGCCCTGATACCGATCACGCAATCGTGCAATCTGAAAAACCCGAAGCGTGCAGAACGCTTCGGGTTTTTCTGTTTTTCGACGTATGGCCAAAACAGCGAGTTCTCTTTATCGTGCAGATTAGGGGCAAATAAGCAGGATAAAAACAAAATGAAAACGGGCTTGAAGATCGCACTGTTCGCAGGATTACTTTCGTTTCCAGCGATTGCTGCTGATGAATACACGTATAACCTGAATACAGGTCAGTTGCCGAATACCGGCATCGTCGCCGCCGATGTCGTCCGGTCGCCCGCATTCACGGGTGAAAAAGATGAGCAGGTGCAGGCAATGGATCAGGCGAAGACCCGCCTTGATACCGAATATTGCCAAACGCGCGGGGGTGAGTTCGTTGCCGATCCCGGCTTGATGGTCTTCGACAAGGGCCTCGGCCAGTGGATGATCGGTGGCGTTTGCCGCTGACGCGAATTGCGGAAATCTGTGCTGATATTCGTGCAGGTTTCTCCAGACTGGAAATTTTCCTCGTGACGCCATAGAGACGCATCGACCTTCCCCCATACCATTGATAGAAGGTCGATGAATCGCGGCACGGCCTGTTCGATGGGCCTTTATCATCCTGCGGCGATAGGCAAGCTGGCGAGGGAATGACGCATGGCCGATCTGCGCACTCTGGTGATCGATGGCGAGGAATTCGAATTCGATCCCGACCTGACCGTTTTGCAGGCCTGTGAGGAAGCGGGCCGCGAGATTCCGCGCTTCTGCTATCACGAACGGCTGTCCATTGCCGGTAACTGTCGCATGTGCCTTGTCGAAGCGGTGGGCGCGCCCAAGCCGATGGCGTCCTGCGCGATGCAGGTGAAAGACCTGCGTGGGGGCCGCGATGGTGAGCCGCCTGAAATCCGCACCAATTCGGCGCTGGTCAAAAAGGCCCGCGAAGGGGTGATGGAGTTCCTGCTCATCAACCACCCGCTCGATTGCCCGATTTGCGACCAAGCCGGGGAATGCGATCTTCAGGATCAGGCGATGGCCTATGGTGGCGACGGGTCGCGCTTTACCGAACATAAGCGGGCAATGGCCGAGATTGCGCTAGGGCCGCTGATCAAGACGCATATGACACGCTGTATCCAGTGTACCCGCTGCGTGCGCTTTGCGACCGAAGTCGCGGGCGTGCCGGAGATGGGTTGTACCGGGCGGGGCGAGGATGCGGAGATCGTGTCGTACCTTGATGCGGCGCTGGTCAGCGAGTTGCAGGGCAATGTGATCGATCTGTGCCCGGTCGGTGCGTTGACCTCGCGCCCCTACGCCTTCACCGCCCGCCCGTGGGAATTGCGCAAGACGCAAAGCATCGACGTGTCGGACGCGCTGGGCGCGAATATCCGTATCGATGCCGAGGGGGTCGCGGTGCGCCGGGTGATGCCGTTGAACCATGACGAGATCAACGAGGAATGGATTTCCGACAAGGCGCGCTTCTGCATCGACGGGTTGGCGCGTCAGCGGCTCGACCGGCCCTATGTGCGTGGAGCGAACGGCAAGTTGGCCCCGGCGACATGGGAAGAGGCTTTCGCGGCGATTCGGGCGCGACTCGATGGCGTGGATGGCGCGCGTATTGGGGCGATTGCCGGTGATTTGGTCTCGGTCGAGGCGATGTGGGCGCTAAAAGGCCTGATGGGGCAGCTTGGCTCGCCGAATATGGATTGCCGTCAGGATGGCGCGCCTCTGCCCGCCGATAACCGGGCTGCATGGCTGTTCAATCCGACGGTGCAGGGCATCGAGGATGCGGATGCGATCCTGCTGATCGGGGCGAACCCACGCATGGAAAGCGCCGTTCTCAACGCGCGCATCCGTAAGGCGTGGCTGGCGGGAACCGAAGTGGGCCTGATCGGTGAGGCGGTGGACCTGACTTATGATTACGCGCATGTGGGGGCGGATGCCGGGGCGCTGGCCTCGGTGAAGGACAGTGATTTCTTCGACGTGCTGTCAAAGGCCGAGCGGCCCATGGTGGTGGTCGGCGGGTCGGCCCTGACCCATGCGGATGCCGCCGCGATTCTGGGCGAGGCGATGACGCTGGCCGATTCCATCGGCGCGATTGCCGAGGGCTGGACCGGGTTTGGCGTGCTGCATTCGGCGGCGAGCCGGGTTGGTGGCATGGAGGTCGGCTTCGTTCCGCAGGAGGGCGGCAAGGACGTCGCCGCGATGCTTGAGGCGGGGGCGCTGGATGCGGTCTACCTGCTCGGTGCCGACGAAATCAGTGTGCCGGAGGGGCCGTTCGTTATCTATCAGGGCCACCACGGCGACCGGGGGGCGCACCGGGCCGATGTGATCTTGCCCGCCGCCGCATGGGCCGAGCAATCCGGGATATACGTTAATCTGGAGGGTCGCCCGCAGCTCGCCAACCGTGCGGCATCCGCCCCCGGTGAGGCGAAGGAAGACTGGGCGATCCTGCGGGCGCTGTCCGAGCGCATGGGCGAGCCGCTGCCCTTCGATAGCATTGAGCAGGTGCGTAAGGCGATCTTCGAGGCGGTGCCGCATCTAGCGCGACTCGGTGTGATCGAGCCTGCGCAGTGGCGGGCGGAGCAGGGTGGTAGCGTCAGTAACGCGCCTTTCGCCCCCATCATTGACGATTTCTACCTGACTAACCCGATTTGCCGCGCGAGCGAAGTGATGGCGCAATGCTCCAAATTGCATGGGGAACGGTCGGGGGTTGCGTTGGCCGCCGAATGAGCGCGGCCCGCATACGAATTTACGGTGGCGCTGATCGGTCAACCGCCTTAGAGATGGCGCCGTACACGAACCTGTTGCACTGCAACGAAACGGATTGCACCGCATGAACGACGGTCTCTGGACATTCCTGATCATCCTCGGCCAGTGCTTTGCCGTGATGTTCGCCGTATTGATCTCGCTGGCCTTCCTGCTGCTGATGGACCGCAAGGTCTGGGCGGCGGTACAGCTTCGGCGCGGTCCCAACGTGGTCGGCCCGTTCGGCTTGCTGCAATCCTTTGCCGACTTCCTGAAATTCGTGATGAAGGAAATCGTGATTCCGGCGGGGGCAGACCGGGCGGTCTTTCTGATCGCGCCGATGCTGACCTTCGTGCTGGCGTCGATTGCGTGGGTGGTGATTCCGTTTGCCGAAGGCTGGGTCATCTCCGACATGAATGTCGGTATCCTGTACCTGTTCGCGATTTCGTCGCTTGGCGTCTATGGCGTCATTATGGGTGGCTGGGCCGGGAACTCGAAATATCCGTTTCTCGGCGGGTTGCGGTCGGCGGCGCAGATGGTGTCCTACGAGGTATCCATCGGGTTCGTGATCGTCTGCGTGCTGCTGATGGTCGGGTCGTTGAACCTGTCGGATATCGTGCTGGCACAGGATGGTGCGGGCATTTTCTCGTGGTTCTTCATCAAGCAGCCGGTGATGTTCATCGTCTTCTTCATCTCAGCACTGGCCGAGACGAACCGCCCGCCCTTCGACCTGCCGGAGGCTGAATCCGAACTCGTGGCCGGATATCAGGTCGAGTATTCTTCGACGCCGTACCTGCTGTTTATGATCGGCGAGTACATGAACATCGTGATGATGTGCGCGCTGACGACGATCCTGTTCCTCGGCGGCTGGCTGTCGCCCATTGGGGTCGGGCACGGGGTGTTCTGGTTCGTGCTGAAGGTGGTGTTCTGCTTCTTCATGTTCGCGATGGTGAAGGCGATTGTGCCGCGCTATCGCTATGACCAATTGATGCGTTTGGGTTGGAAAGTGTTCCTGCCGCTGTCGCTCGCCTTCGTTGTTCTCACTGCCGGGTGGATGAAGATTTTCGATGTGCAGCCTTGGGCCTATACGCAAGAAGCGCGCGATCTGGGCCGGGGGGCAATGGTGATCGACGCGCCGGAGGCGACCCCAACTCCCGTCAAGACAGAGGATTCCTGATATGGCCACCGACTGGGCACGCGCTGGATGGTACTTCGCGATGATGGATTTCGTGGGCGGCTTCAAGGTCGGCATGAAGTACTTCTTCAAGCCGAAGGCGACGATCAATTATCCCTACGAGAAAGGGCCGCAAAGCCCGCGTTTCCGGGGTGAGCACGCCCTGCGCCGCTATCCGAACGGCGAGGAACGCTGCATCGCCTGCAAGCTATGCGAGGCGATCTGTCCGGCGCAGGCGATTCATATCGACGCCGAACCACGCGAAGACGGCTCGCGCCGCACGACCCGCTACGACATCGACATGACGAAATGCATCTATTGCGGCTTCTGTCAGGAAGCCTGCCCCGTCGATGCCATCGTCGAGGGGCCGAACTTCGAATTTGCGACCGAAACGCGCGAAGAGCTGTTCTATAACAAGGAAAAGCTGCTCGATAATGGCGACCGCTGGGAAGGCGTCATCGCGCGCAATCTCGAACTCGACGCGGCGTATCGGTAGGGGAGCGGAATCATGCAAGCCATCGCCTTCTATATGTTTGCAATCGTTGCGGTCGTCGCGGGTACGCTCGTCGTGTTCGCAAAGAACCCGGTGCATTCCGTCCTATGGCTGATTCTCGCCTTCTTCTCGACTGCGGGACTGTTCGTGCTGATGGGGGCCGAGTTCCTCGCGATGCTGCTGATGATCATCTATGTCGGCGCGGTCGCGGTATTGTTCCTGTTCGTCGTGATGATGCTGGATATCGACTTTGCGGAGCTGCGTGGGTCGGTGGCGCAATACCTGCCGTTGGGGCTGGCCATTGGCGTGATTTTGATGGTCGAACTGACCGTTGGCTTCGCGGCGTGGACCGGGCTGGAGCAGGAAAATATGGAGCCGGGCGCAACCTATGGCATGAGCAATGCCCACGCCCTTGGCTCGGTCGTCTACACCAAATACGTCTATGCGTTTCAAGCATCGGGCTTGATCCTGCTGGTCGCGATGATCGGGGCCATCGTCCTGACGCTGCGTACCCGGACGGGCGTGCGCAAACAGGATGTGTGGGAGCAGATGCAGCGCGATCCGAAAACGGCGGTCGAAATGAAAGACGTGCGCCCCGGACAGAGTCTGTAAGGGGGCGCGAGAGGGAATTATGGAAATCGGACTAACGCATTACCTGACGGTCGCCTCGATCCTCTTCATCATCGGCATCTTCGGCATCTTTCTGAACCGTAAGAACGTTATCATCATTCTCATGTCCATCGAGCTGATGCTGTTGGCCGTGAATATCAATTTCGTCGCTTTCTCGACGCATCTGGGCGATCTGGGCGGACAGGTTTTTACCATGTTCGTGCTGACGGTTGCCGCCGCAGAGGCCGCCATCGGGCTGGCCATTCTCGTATGCTTCCACCGCAACCGGGGTACGATTGCGGTCGAAGATGTCGCGATGATGAAGGGCTGAGGGATATGGCGCAGCGACGTTTGGAAGGACGCGCATCCCCGGATGCGATGCAGCATGGAATGATGCATCGCTGGTCCGGGGTCTGTCCGAACGGTGAAAGGCCCCGGACCAGCAGCGCAGGACGTCGTCCCGCGCAGCATCCGGGGAAGCAGGATAACTGAAATGTATTATTCGCTGATCGTCCTGCTGCCGTTGCTCGGCGCATTGATTGCCGGTTTTGGCGCGCGCTGGATCGGGGACCGCATGGCGCAGGTCATCCCCAGCGCCATTCTCGTGCTGGTCGCACTGATGTCTTGGGCCGGATTACCCGGTGCCGTCGCGGCGGATGGGGAGTTCATCGCGTGGTTCCGCTGGATGGAATCCGGGGCGCTGGCCGTCGATTGGGGCGTGCGGGTCGATACGCTGTCGGGCGTGATGCTGATTGTCGTCACAACCGTCTCGGCCATTGTGCATGTCTATTCGATGGGCTACATGAGCCACGACCCGTCGAAACCGCGCTTCTTCGCCTATCTGTCGCTGTTCACCTTTGCGATGCTGATGCTGGTGACGGCGAATAACTTCGTGCAGTTGTTCTTCGGTTGGGAAGGGGTGGGGCTTGCGTCCTATCTGCTGATCGGGTTCTGGCACCACAAGGACAGCGCGAATGCGGCGTCGATGAAGGCGTTCATCGTGAACCGTGTGGGTGATTTCGGGCTAGCGCTGGGTATCTTCGGTATTTTCGCGATCTTCGGGTCGTTGGATTACGATGTGGTCTTTGACCAGATCCCGGGCATGGTCGGGGCGACCTTCTCGTTTCTCGGCTATGAGATGGGCGTGCTGAACACCATCGGCTTCCTATTGTTCATCGGCGCGATGGGGAAATCGGCGCAGTTCTTCCTGCATACATGGTTGCCCGACGCGATGGAGGGACCGACGCCTGTATCGGCGTTGATCCACGCCGCGACGATGGTGACGGCGGGGGTCTTCCTCGTTTGCCGTATGTCGCCGCTCTATGAATTCGCGCCCGCCGCCACGACTTTCATCACCTATATCGGTGCGACCACCGCGCTGTTCGCGGCGACGGTTGGCCTTGTGCAGAACGATATCAAGCGGATCGTGGCGTATTCGACCTGCTCGCAGCTTGGCTACATGTTCTTTGCCGCCGGTGTTGGCGCATATGAAGCGGCGATGTTCCACCTGTTCACGCACGCATTCTTTAAGGCGCTGCTGTTCCTGGGCTGTGGTTCGGTGATCCATGCGATGCAGGACGAGCAGGATATTCGCAAGATGGGCGGGCTGTGGTCGATGATCATCCCGACCTATATCCTGATGATCGTCGGGACGATGGCCCTGACGGGGGTGCCGCCCTTTGCCGGGTTCTTCTCGAAAGATATGGTGCTGGAGACGGCCTTCGTCGCGCCCGGCACCGCTGGCACCTATGCCTTTGCCTTGGGCCTGCTGGTCGCGGCGATGACGGCGTTCTATTCTTGGCGGTTGATCTTCAAGGTGTTCCACGGGCCGCGCAATGGCGACCCGGAAGCCTATGCCCATATCCACGAAAGCCCGCCCGTTATGCTGATCCCGATGGGGGTGCTGTTCGTCGGGTCGATCGTGGCGGGGGCGGTGTTCTACTATTCCTTCGTTGGGGATGGGGCGCATGACTTCTGGGGTCATTCCATCGTCCATGCGAAGGACAACTACCTCTACGTCGAGAAATACGACAAGATGTACGATATCGTCCATGCCGCCCATTACGTGCCATTCTGGGTGAAGGCCGCGCCCTTCGTCGCGATGCTGTCGGGGACGCTGATGGCGCTGTGGATGTATATTCTGCGCCCCGGCCTTGCCGAGCGAGCGCGCAATGCCAATCCCGGTGCCTACGACTTCCTGCTAAATAAGTGGTACTTCGACGAGCTATATCAGCTCATCTTCGTCCGCCCCGCCCTGTGGTTGGGTCAGTTCTTCTGGAAGAAGGGCGACGGGCGCACCATCGATGGCGCGATCAACGGCCTGTCGATGGGCGTGATCCCTGCGGTGACCGCGCTGTATACGCGGGTGCAGAGCGGGTACATGTTCCACTATGCGCTGGCGATGTTCATTGGTGTTGCCGTGCTGGTGACGTTTGCCGTGGCGGGGGGCTGATCCGATGACGAGCGAAGGCTTCCTGCTTAATGTGATCTTGTGGCTGCCGCTGTTCGGCGGGCTTGTCCTGCTATGGATGGGCGGCGGGCGCGAGGCGGAACGAATTGCGGCACGGCGCTGGGCGCTGGGCATTACCGTGGTGACGTTTCTGGCCTCGGTCATCGCGTTTATCGGGTTCGACCCGAACAACACCGGCTTTCAGTTCGTCACGGATGTGGCGTGGCTCGGTGGCCTGAAATACAAGCTGGGCGTCGATGGCATCTCGATCCTGTTCGTGATGCTGACCACCGGCATCATGCCACTGGTGATCTTGGCCAGTTGGGACGTGGACAAGCGGGTGGCACAATACCTCGCCGCGTTCCTGATCCTAGAGACGCTGATGATCGGCGTTTTCGTGGCGCTCGATCTGTTCCTGTTCTACCTGTTCTTCGAGGCGGGGCTGATACCGATGTTCATCATCATCGGCATCTGGGGCGGACAGCGACGCGTCTATGCCAGCTTCAAGTTTTTCCTCTACACGTTGCTCGGCTCGATCCTGATGCTGATCGCGATGCTGTACATGATGCGCGAGGCGGGAACGTCCGATATCGAGGCGTTGCTGAACCATAGCTTCCCGTCGGAGCCGTTCGAGGTGATGGGTGTCGAGCTGGGTGCCGGGGTGCAGACGTTGCTGTGGTTCGCGTTCTTCGCCAGCTTTGCGGTGAAGATGCCGATGTGGCCCGTGCATACGTGGTTACCCGATGCCCACGTTGAAGCGCCGACCGCCGGGTCGGTCGTGCTGGCTGCGATTCTGCTGAAACTGGGTGGGTACGGCTTCATCCGCTTTAACCTGCCGATGTTCCCGATTGCGTCGGATCAGCTCCAGACTTTCGTCTTCGCGCTGAGTGTCATC
>CALJIU010000233.1 GCA_937974055.1 uncultured Neomegalonema sp.
ACCAATTCACCATCGAGCGCGCCGCCGGTATTCCCGGCTTCGACCCGCAACTCGCGGCTTTCCTTCTTGTTGACCGGCACGATCCGGCCCCCGTCGCCCTGCTTGCGAAAGACGCCGACGGTGCGCTGTTTCGAGGATAGCTTGCGGATGGGTTTGGCTTCGTAGCGGTACTCCTCGTCATCGTCGAGCGCCCGCAGCTTGGCCAGTACCCGGTCGCCGACCCCCAGCGAGACATCGCCCTTCTTTTGCGCGGCAAAGACGATGGCGGGGGGCGTGATGCCGTCATGGTCCCATGTATGCGGGTTCGCGACCAACTCGCCGTCGCGACTGAGCCGGACGATATCGACGATGGTGACGGGGGGCAGCTTGGTCGGATCACCGGTAAAGGACCGGCGCGGCCCGCGCGCGATCAGGCCGTCATCGGCCAGTTCGGCCAGCATTTCCTTCAGCCGGATACGATCCGCGCCCTTGACCTTGAAAGCCCGCGCAATCTCGCGCTTGCCGGTCTTGGGCGGACTTTCCCGCAGGAAGGTCAGCAATTCATCCTTGGTCGGCAGGCCCTGGGCCATCGCGGAACACCCGTATCATCCATTTCGTCGTGGATGTATCAGATGGGGCGCGAGGATGCAGGGTAAAACCGATCATGCCATTCGCGGCGCTTCCTTCAGGGCCAGCAGGTCTGCGATGGCGCTGGTTTTCGGGCCGCTAACATCGTTCATCTGGGCCGCGAGGCTGAACAGCCGGGCCGAGGCCCACAGGCCGCGTGTGGCATCGATGGTGCGCAATTCATCGGCTAGGGCGACCAGATCGCTGGGCGCGCGGCTTTCGAGGAAGCGTAGGCCCTGCTCCAACCGCACCTCGCTATGGCACCATTCGCGCTGGGCGTCGGTGGACAGATCGCTGAAGGCCATGCAGAGGGTGCGGCGCAGATCGGCGCAGGCGTCTTCGGTCAGATAAGGTTTTTGCAGCAGGGTGTTGAGTGAATCGAACAGGCCGATGCGCGCGTCGAACATGGATTCCGTCACCAGCCATCCGGTATCTATATCGGCGACGATGATCGGGTCGGCCTCGAAGATATCGATGCTGCGGGTGTCGTCGGGGGCGTGGCGGTGCAGATCGACCAGCAGGCTTGCGCGCAGATCGGCGGCGGTAACGGGGTCATCGGGCTTGACGGCAGTCAGGATGCGGTCCGCTTCGGCCTCGGTGCTGCGGGAGGTGGGGCGCAAGACCTTGGCCCAGATCTTGTTTGGCTTGTATCCGGCCCCGGCCAGCCACATCAGCACGGGGCGGATATCGGTGCCGTCGGCCCGGCGTGTTCCATCGAGGCTGAATCCCTTATTGGCGCTTGCTTCGCCTGCGCGTCCGATAAGGGTCGTGGTATCCGTCTCGATCATTCTCGCCTCCCATCAGGGCCGCTTCGGAGTGAAACACGATCGTGCAACTTGATCGCGTTTCACTCTAATCCCGAAACAACCCCTTCAATGCCTCGAATGCGCCGGTAGATTTGGGCTTCTCCGCCGATTTCGGGGACGGGGGAGCCGGTTTCGGTGGCGCTTTCGCAGGCACGGCTTGCACATCCTGCGCCACGTCGGATTGGAACCGCTTATCCTCGCCCGCCGCCAGCAGGGGCGCGGCCTTGGCCATACCGTCGAGCAAGGGGTCGAGCCAGTCTCGGTCGGCCTTGGCGAAATCATGCAATACGTAGCCGGACACCTTGGATTTATGCCCCGGATGCCCGATGCCGAGACGCACCCGGCGATAGGCTTCGCCGATATGGGCGTGGATCGAGCGCAGGCCGTTATGCCCCGCATGGCCACCCCCCGTCTTCATGCGCAGCTTGCCGGGGGCCAGATCCAATTCGTCATGGAAGACAATCACGTCATCGGGGTCCAGCTTGTAGAAGCGCAGCGCCTCGCCCACCGCCCGCCCGCTTTCGTTCATATAGGTGGTGGGTTTGAGCAGCATGACCTTTTCGGTCCCCAACCGACCCTCGCGCACGCGCCCTTGGAACCGCTTGCTTTCGGCCCCAAAGCCATGCGCATCGCCGATACGGTCGAGGGCCATGAAGCCGATATTATGACGGTTCCCGGCATATTCACTGCCCGGATTGCCGAGGCCGACGAATAGCAGCATGGCGGTATCTCCCGTTATCGTCATCTCAAAGTGACCTTGATGGTACCAATGGGCAAGGGCCACACACGAAAACCAGGGCAATCGCTCGAAGAAGAAATCATGCTGTCCCGAACGCAATGCGGCATGAAATGACGCTTTGCAGATGCGGGACCTCCTATAATTTCTAATAAACGCAAAGCATAAGGAGGCCCCGCCGCTGCGCGGGGCCATCCGAGTGCGGGGCAGCGAAAAACTTTTCGAGCGATTGCCCTGACACGAAAACGCCCGCCGAGAGGGGCGGGCGTTTCATGGGGTGCGTGATCGCAAGGATCAGTCTTTGGATTCTTCTTCGCTGGCGCTGGCGCTGGCCTCTGCGTCGCCTTCTTCGGCATCGCTGTCATCCGCGTCATCCGTGCCGCCACCGCCGCCGCCGGGCGAGGCAATGGTTGCGACGGTGAAATCGCGGTCGGTGATGGTGAAGCTCGCCCCTTCGGGCAGCGTGATCGCGCTGGCGTTGATGGAATCACCCATCTCGAAGCCGGTGAGATCGATCATGAAGGTGTCGGGCATCGCGGTGGCCAGCACCTCGACCTCGACGGCGTGGCGCACGACGTTGAGCGTGCCGCCCTGCTCCAGACCGGGGCAAGCCTTCTCGTTCTCGAATTCGACCGGCACTTCGATGGTGACGGTCGCGCCTTTCTTGAGGCGCAGAAAGTCGACATGGGTGGGAAGGCCGTTAAGCAGGTTCTTCTGCATGTCCTTGGGGATCACGCGGTGCTTTTCGCCCGCAACGTCCAGCTCGAACATCGTGGTGTAGAAGCCACCCGACCGCAGAACCTTGAGCAACTGGCTGCCCAGAATCTGGATCGTGGTCGGTTCTTGTCCCGCACCGTAGATAACGCCGGGCACATATCCCGCGCGACGAGCGGCACGGGCGGCCCCCTTGCCAACTCCCGTGCGTGGCTCGACTGTCATTGGCACCATATCGGCCATGTCGTCTCTCCTAAATTGAACGTAACGGACTCCCTCCAAGGGTGTGAGTCCATCGGAGCGCGGCTTATAAGCGGTTCGCCCGTGGAAGGAAAGCGCGTTCTGACCTATGCGGAAAGATGGAATGCGGCCTGATTTATTTTATCCCCGCGCAGCGTCGGGGCGGCTGACGAACGACCCGTCTTTCCGTGACATCAGCGTCATTTTCCGCCCCACCATCACGGCATTGCCAAGCCCGTTAACCCGTCATAGGCTCGATTCGACAACGGATCAAAGCGCGGCCTTCACGCCGCCGACCGATAACAACGGAGAGATGCCGATGACCTTTTCGATCAAGCGACTGGCGGGGGCCGCAAGCCTCGTCGCCTCGATACTGGCCGCTGGTGCCGCGAGCGCCGAGGCCGAATTCAAGCTGCGTTGGGGCCACTACCTCGGCAACAGCCCCTACGTTAAGGTCGAACAGGATTTCGCCAAGCGCGTCGAGGAGCGCACCGAAGGGCGCGTCAAGATTGATATCGTCTATGCGGGCGGCTTGGGCAAAGGCAATGAGCTGTTGACGCTGGCCGGGCGCGGGGCCATCGACATGGCGTCCGTCGTGCCGGGCTATTACGCCGACAAGCTGCTGTTCTGGAAGGCGTATCAGATACCCTTCATCTTCGACACACCGATGCAGGCGATGGAGATTTCGGCGCAATCCTACGAGGAACTGCCGGTCTTCAAGAAGGAGCTGGACAAGTTCCGCGTCGAATTCCTGTTCCATCAGCCGCTCGGCTCCTACTATCTGACCGGGCCGGATGCAGGGTGTAATGACCTCGCGAACCTGAAGGGCAAGAAGATCCGCAGCTTTGGTGCGGATGTCCCGAAGATCCATGCCGCCGTCGGCGCGGTGCCCGTCTCGGTCGCCTATGGTGACCTGTACGAATCCCTGCAGGCTGGCTCGCTCGATTATGCCTTCATGAACCCCGGCAACACCCTCGTCAGCAAGTTGTACGAGCCGGGCAAGTATTCCTGCGGTCCCGTCATGTCGATCACCGGCCACTTGATCGTGATCGGCAAGAAGAGCTGGAACAAGCTGCCCGCTGATATTCAGGCGATCATGACCGAAGAGGCCATGAAGTCGGGCAAGGAATACATCGAGTGGATCGAAACCAGCGAAACCGATGCGCAGAAGGCCATCGAGGCCGAGGGCGGTGTCTTCAACGACATCTCCGCCGAGACGCTGGCTGAATGGCGCGAGAAGACCCCCGACATGCTGCAGGATTGGGTCGACTCGATGAAGGAACGCGGGCGCGGCGAGGAGGCCGAGGAAGTGGCGGCGAACTGGCGCGAGAAGACGGGTAAGTGATCTTTCTCGCGTTAACGACTGACCTGCGCCTCTCCCCATGTGGGGGCGGGGCACAGTGCAGCGAAGGTTGGAAGGGGCGGCCATCAACCAGTTTCGCTGGTGCCACCCCCCTCCCCAGCCCTCGCCCCGCAAGCGGGGAGAGGGAGAAGGAATGCGCCTGATCCGAACGATCCTCGAAAAATTCGCCTTCGCGATCCTCGTGATCGGGGGGATCGGGATGTTGATGTCGATGTTCCTTGGCGTTGCCGATGTGGTCGGGACGCAGGGTTTGGGCATGCCCGTACCCGGCGCAAAGGAAGTGACCGAGAGCACGATGGTGCTGATCGTCTTTGGCGCGCTGACCTATGCCCAGATACGGCGCAGCCATATCCGCGTCGAATTGCTGTACACGCAGATGCCCGCGCGGGTGCGGTCCTGCATGGATTTCATCGCCCATGCCTTCGCCTTTCTGTTCTTCGCGCTGATGGTTTGGCAGGCCTATCACGAGGCGATTTTTTCGATGGATATCGACGAAAGCACCGACGGCTTGATCCGCTTTCCCCTTTGGCCTGCGCGGATCGTGCTGGCGGCGGGGGCGGGGCTGGTCTGCCTGCAATTGCTGCTCGATATGATCGATGATGCGCGCCGGGTGCGTAGCGGCGAGGAACCGCCCGCCATCGGGCAGGGTGAAATAATCCCGCCCGTCTCGCCCCTGACCTGAAGGCCGCATCATGGACCCCGCAACCGCCGGAATAATCGTCCTCGTCCTCATGGCGATCATGCTCGCCGTTGGGGTGCATATCGGGGTGGCGCTAGGCTTGGGCGGCATCTTGGGCATGTATCTCGCCGTGGGGCCGGATGCGGCCTGGGCGCAGCTTGCGACGATCCCGTTCAGCACGACGAACAGCTTTACCCTCGCCGTCATACCGCTGTTCATCCTGATGGGCGCATTGGCGACGCAAGCGGGCCTGACCACCGATCTGTACAAGGCGGCGCATGACTGGCTGGGGCGGATGCGCGGGGGGCTGGCGATGGCGACGACGCTGGCCTCGGCGGCTTTTGGCGCGGCCTGTGGCTCCACCATCGTCAATGCCGCCGTGTTCACGCGCATGGCGCTGCCGGAGATGACGCGCTTTGGCTATGACATTCGCCTCAGCGCGGGCTGTATCGCGGCATCGGGAACGCTCGCCTCGCTGATCCCGCCTTCGATCCTGATGGTGATCTACGCGATCATCACCGAGCAATCGGTGGCCAAATTGCTGGTCGCGGGGCTGATACCGGGATTGTTGTCGGCGGGCATCTACATGCTGGGCATCTATCTGGGGTGTCGCCGGTGGCCGCATCTGGCCCCCATCCCCGAAATCGAGGTGACGCGGGCCGAGAAATGGCGCTCGCTGCGCGGTGTCTGGGGCATCGGATTCCTGTTCACGCTGGTGATCGGCGGCATCTATGCGGGGTTCTTCATCCCGACCTATGCCGGGGCCGTGGGGGCGTTTGGCGCGTTTTTGATCGTGCTGGGAAAGCGGCGCATGAACCTGCGGATGCTGATCGACACGTTCAAGGATGCGGGCATCACGACGACCACGATCTTCATCATCGTCATCGGCGGCATCCTCTTCGCGCGGTTCCTGACCTATACTGGGCTGGTGCAGGAAATCAGCGACTACATGCTCGCGCTCGACATGGAACCGTACATGTACCTGCTGGCATTTGCGGCGCTCTACCTCGTTCTGGGGATGCTGATCGACCCCATCGCGATCATGGTGATGACCCTGCCGGTGATGTTTCCGATCATGACGAGCGTGGGGTACGACCCGATCTGGCTGGGGGTTATCGCGATCAAGCTGGCGGAGATATCCTTGATAACGCCGCCCGTGGGCCTGAATGTCTATGTCGTGCGATCCGCATCACCGATCCCCATTTCGCTGGAGCAGGTCTTCGCGGGGGTCATCCCCTTCCTAATACTCGATTTATTCACGCTTGGGTTGCTTATTTCGTTTCCCGCAATTGTTACATTTTTGCCTAACCTGATGTTATAGATATAAAATTATACAAGTTCTTGTGGATTTGAAACGATCTTACTCAATTTTTGATTGATATGGGTTTGCAATGAAGGTTCGATTGACTGGTGCGTAAACCATCCTTACGTGCAAATCTGTCGTTCATTACTTACGTGTATCTTGGAACCCATGCTTATTCGTAACGTCGCTTCCAGCCCTGTTCATCGCATCGCCGTCAGATGTGATACCTGCCCCTTGACCGTTCATTGGGAGGGGGCGTCGCTGGCCATTCGGTTTCAAGACAATCCTGATCTGACGCTGGCCGACGTGAAGACAGCGGCGATCTGCCCCAATTGCGGGGGGCCGGTGACGGTGACCGTGGAGCGATCCGATGAGGATGGCGACGGGTAGTTTTGTGTTTAAAGCGTTTTCAGCAAAAGTGGGAACCGGTTTTGCGGTTCGAAAACGCGACCAA
>CALJIU010000234.1 GCA_937974055.1 uncultured Neomegalonema sp.
TGTGTGTCGCTGTCGTTGTCAGCGTCTGTCCGGTGAGGGGGTATCTATGGAGATTCCCCAGACCGCGCAAGCGCTTTTTCCGTAGTTTTTTCATTTTTCTCGCATTAGCGAAATACGCCGGTTTTGCGAAAGAAAATGTCCCGTCCGGAGGCCGGACGGGACGGTTTCTTACCTGAAGGTTTTAACGGATTACCCTGTCCTTACGGCAGGTTACCCAAAAAGACTCAGAAATGGTGCGAGTCAGCGCAGAATGATTTCGACTCGCCGGTTCAGGGCTTCCGTCACCCCATCACCGCCCTGTTGCACGGCTTCAGCCTCGCCCACGGGCATGATCTCAAAGCGTATCGGGCGGCTCGATCGCTGCTGGATGAACTGGCGCACGGCGTTTGCGCGCCTCATGGCGAGCAACTGATTGTAGCGCGAGTCGCCCACCGAATCGGTGAATCCCACCAGCGCAAGCGTATCGCGGTCCTCCAATGCGAGGGCTTCGAGAGTATCGCCCAGCACATCCTGCCCTTCGAGCGTGATCTCGTCACTGTCGAAACCGAAGTAGACGGCATAATCAGACCTGCTATCGGCCCGCGCATCGATAAGCGTGGACAAGACATCCCCTGATTCGTGCTCCATCATCACCGGCGCAGGGGCCATAGGTACGGTCTGCTGGATCGTGTCGGTGTAAACGGGCGTTGCGACAGCGGCATAACGCGGCGGTTCGGGCATTGCGTCTTCATAGATAGGCTGCATCGTGAACTCGGCGCGGTGCTCCTGCTCAAGCGGAACGTATTGTCCCCCGGTAACCGGCTCATCAATCAAGGGAACCGTCTCGATGCGAGGCACGAGGTCGATGGGCGCAAAGCTATCATGCGCTTGTACCGGGTCCGGCACAGGCACGGTCGGAATAACGATGTCATAGCTTTCTTCCACCCCGGAATAGAGCATGGTCGCCTGCACAGGCTCGATAGGTGGAGGTGCAATGGCGACAGGGGCATCGACCACGAAAGGACGGGCCGAATGGGACTGCATTGGCGCGACCGGCGGCACCGTACGAGCAAGGGCGGCCCGCTGCTGCATGGGAGCACCGATCGGGCGGGTAGCGATGACTGTATCGGCATATCCACCCGGAGCCGTATGAGAATCGGCGGGCTGATTGATAATCTCGACCATCGCCCCCCCCGCATCGATGGTCTGGGATGGGGTCTGGCCGTTTACGACGACCTGATAGGGCTGAACCTGCGACCCGATACGGGCATCGGCAAGGCGGCTGCCGGTGCCGATCACATCGAGTTCTGTCAATGCCGATACCGTATTGGTCGAGCAAGCCGCCGCAATGGTCGCGTCACCACCATGCTGAGTCTCAAGCCACCAGCAATCATAGGCGGCCTGCGCACGGGCGGCCAGATCGGGCGAGCCGAGTCGCGCGCCATTGGAAAAACGCTCGCCGATGCGAATGCGGGCAGCGCTGAGGGCATCGGTATCCGTCGAAGCGCCCCCGGCGGGATCGACCAGCTTGCCCTCGACCGCCATGATCGCGCGCAGAGAGTAAAAGTCCGAACGCTCTAAATCGCCACGGTCATAGGCATTAGTCGCCAACTCCAGATATCGCTGGCGCAGGGCTTGCGCGAAGACCCGCTCTTCCGTCAGGCGCGAGAAGGTCGGTTCGGCATTGGAGATCGCCCGCATTCCGGATGGCGCGGCGCAACCTGCTATGGCGGCGGTCAGCGCGAGGGCGGTAAAGACCCGCGCGACACCTGTTTCAGAACGGGACGGGTTTGTGCGAAATTCTGGCATGATCGGCTCACTTCCTTTTCTGACCACAGGCCACGGGCCATTTGGGATCGGTAAGAGCAAGACAGGTGCCAGAATCGAGAAAAGGCCGGAGCGCATGGCCCCGGCCTTTCAAAGTCACCGCAAATCGGCCAGTTCAGTCGGCTTCGGCGTCCTCGAAGCGCAGCGCAACGAAGCGCACGTCACCCCGGCGACTGACCAGAAGCAGGACAGAACTTTTGCCATCGGCCTTCTGCGCCTTCACTTTCTCCATCACCTCTTCGGGCGTGGAAACGGCGTCCTGCGCGACCTCGACGATCACATCGCCTTTGCGTAGACCTTTCTTGGCGGCGGCACTGGTCGATGCGACCTCGGTGACGAGCACGCCTTCCTGATCGGGTTTCAGGCTGAACTCTTCCCGCTGCTTGCGGTCGAGGGTCGTCAGCGTCATGCCGAGAATTTCCTCGGTTTCGGCGACCTCTTCGGATTTCGGCTCCTCATCGCCGGAAACCGCATTGCCTTCGGCATCCAGTAGACCGACGGTCACCTTCAGCGTCTGGGTCTTGCCCTTGCGCGAAACGACCATGCGCACGGTATCGCCCGCCGGGGTTTCGGCCACGGCGCGGGGCAGATCGCGCATCTCTTCGACGTCCTTGCCGTCAAAGCTGAGGATTACGTCCCCAATCTCGACACCGGCTTCCGCTGCGGGACCGTCTTTGGTCACATCCTCGACCAATGCGCCTTTCGTGTCTTCGAGTTCCAGACCTTCGGCCAGCTCCTCACTCACCTCACGAATACGCACGCCGATCCAACCCCGGCGAATCTCGCCGAATTCACGCAACTGGTCGATCACGTTCATCGCGATATTCGAGGGGACGGAGAACCCGACCCCGACCGAGCCACCCGTGGGCGAATAGATCGCCGTATTCACGCCGATCACGTCCCCCGCCATATTGAAGAGGGGACCACCAGAGTTACCCCGGTTGATCGCCGCATCCGTCTGGAGGAAATCATCGTAAGGGCCGGAATTGATATTGCGGTTCCGGGCAGAGATGATCCCCGCCGAGACGGAACCACCAAGGCCGAAGGGGTTACCGATGGCCAGCACCCAGTCTCCCACGCGCGCCGCCTCGCTATCGCCAAAGCTGACGAAGGACAGCGGCTCTTCGGGTTTGTCGATCAGCTTGAGCAGGGCCAGATCGGTCTTGGGGTCCGTTCCGACCAGTTCAGCATCCGCCGAGTCGCCATTCGCGAAGTTGACGACGATCTCGTCGGCATTCTCGATGACGTGGTTATTCGTCACGATGAAACCTTTTGCATCGATCACGAAACCCGAACCCAGCGATTGCACCTTGCGGTCGGAGGGGCTTTGACCGCCACGCTTGTCGAAGAAATCCTTGAAGAATTCCTCGAAGGGCGATCCCTGAGGCAGTTCTGGCATCTGCGGCCCGGCATTGGGGCGCTTCACCGTCTGCGACGTGGAGATATTGACCACAGCAGGGCTGAGTTTTTCGGCAAGGTCGGCAAAGCTGACCGGGGCCGGGCGTGCATCCGCCATATGGGCGAAGATCGCCCCGAACAGCAGGATGAGCGACGCGAGGGCGACCTTCATCGTGGTGAGCGCGGCAGTCTTGCGCGCGGCGATTGCGACTGGTTTTCTTTGGTTCATCGTGGCTCCAGATAGATGTCGCGCGGTGTTGGGGTCGTTGCGCTGCCCGGCCTTCGACGGACGGGGTGTTGGTCGAATATTACCGAAAAATAGGATTTACAGCAGCTAACAACAAGGCATGAACGCTGGATTGTTACCGATGCGTCATCGTAGCCCCCCTCCCACGCGCCAAAACGACGGTTGAGAAGGGGGCTGACAGGATCAGATCGCGTTATCGAAGCTCTTGACCTTGCCCTTATTCACCCAGCAGCGGAAATACGCCTGCTTACGACCATTGCCGTAATCCGAAAGCGTGCGCCCGATCACGAGCCACGTGCCTTCGGTCGGGCGGGCCGAGACAATCTCGACGACGCGGGACATGCTGGCCCCGGCCTTCTGGTTCTCGCGAACCGCCTTACGCCCGCAAGACGATACCGACCGTACGGCCCAGTTTGGCTTGCGTTTGGCCGCCGTGGCCTTCTTCTGATCGACTTGCGACAGGGCGGCCTGTGCGTCGCTCAACTCGCCCTCGATGCGCTGGCGCTCCTCGCGCTCCTGCGTCACTTCCGAGCGCAGCTTGCGGATCGTGCGGCGCGCTTCCTTCAGGCGCTCACGCAAGCGGTCGGGGCTGGCCTGCTGCTGCTGCTGGGGGGCGACGATGGTGATGGCAAAGCCTGCCGAGCAGCCATTGGCGACCCAGATACCGTTCTCCTCGAAGCCCCAAGTGTAACCGAGAATACAGGGAATCTCACTGCCAAGATTGGTGATACCGGCATTAATGACTTCACCCCCAGCGGAGCAGCTTTGACGCTGGCCAAGACTGGATGAGCACTGAAGTTGGCGAGTTTCTTGATCCTGTGCGCTGGCGGGCAGAGCCGCTCCCGTGGCACCGAACAAAGCGCCTGCGATAGCGGCGGTGACGATCCGTTTCATGGTTTCCTCCCGGTTAATATCTGCCAGCACAGATGTGGGGGGAAAAGTTTACAAAGTCTATACTTCTGAGCGGGTAGCCCCGCCATCCGCTCAATCGTCAGTTCGCAAAGCGGAAATGCATGATATCGCCGTCCTTGACGAGATAGTCCTTGCCTTCCAGCCGCATTTTCCCGGCATCCTTCGAGCCTTGCTCGCCATTATGGGCGACGTATTCGTCATAGGCCGTCGTCTCGGCCCGGATGAAACCCTTCTCGAAATCAGTGTGGATCGTCCCCGCCGCCTGCGGTGCGCGATACCCTGCTGGAATCGTCCAGGCCCGTGCCTCCTTCGGCCCGCAGGTGAAGTAGGTGATGAGGTGCAACAAGCCATACCCCGCCCGGATCAACCGATCCAACCCCGATTCTTCCAGCCCAAGGTCTTCGAGGAACACGGCGCGCTCCTCGTCTTCCAGCATCGAAACCTCCGCCTCGATCGCCGCCGAGATCACCACATGCGCCGCGCCCTGCGCCGCCGCCATTTCGGCCACCTTTGCCGATAGCGCATTGCCCGTCGCCGCGCTTTCCTCCTCGACATTCGACACGTAGAGAATCGGCTTCGAGGACAAAAGCTGAAGCATTCTGAACGCCTTCGCGTCCTCCTCCTCGACCTCCAACTCCCGCGCGGGTCGGCCATCTTCCAGCAACGCCTTCACCGCTTCCATCAGCTCGCTGGCCTTGGCCGCGTCCTTGTCGCCGCCCCGGATTTTCTTCACATTCCCGGCCAGCCGCTTCTCGATGCTCTCCAGATCGGCCAGCATCAGCTCCGTCTCGATTGTCTGGGCATCATCCACCGGATCGACCTTGTTCGAGACATGGGTAACGTCGTCATCCTCGAAACAGCGCAGCACATGGGCAATCGCATCGGTTTCGCGAATATTGGCGAGGAACTGATTACCGAGGCCCTCGCCCTTCGACGCGCCCTTCACCAGCCCGGCGATATCGACAAAGGTCATGCGCGCCGGGATCACGCTCTTCGATCCCGCGATTCCGGCAATGGTATCCAGCCGATCATCCGGCACCGACACCTCGCCCACATTCGGCTCGATGGTGCAAAACGGAAAATTCGCCGCCTGAGCCGATGCCGTGCGTGTCAGCGCGTTGAACAGCGTGGATTTGCCGACATTCGGCAGACCGACGATTCCGACCTTAAAGCCCATTGCGGTATCCTATTTTCGGTGGTTGCGGTACGCAGGGCATCTGGCAGGATGATCGACCATTGTCAATCGGATGAGAGGCCCGACCCAAATGACCAAGCCCCCCCGCGCCCTGATCGAAGGCCGCGCCGCACTGATCGTGATTGATATCCAGAAAAGCACTTTCATCGACGACAGTACCGAACGCTCGATCCCCAACATGCCCGGCTACCGCGATACGATGCTGCGGGCGCGCGGGGCCATCGACCGCGCCCATGACCGGGGCATTCCGGTCATCTTCATCAAAGAAGTCCACCGCCCCGATCTCGTGGATTTCGGGCGTGAACTGGACGGCGATGAGGATGTGCATTGCCTCGATGGCGACCCCCGCACCGAAATCGCCTTTGAGGAGATGGGCTTTCGCGAGGGTGATTACATCGTGCCGAAACGCCGGTATTCGGCTTTCTTCGGCACGGATTTAGAGATTTTGCTGCGCGGCCTGCGGGTCGATACGTTGCTGCTATGCGGCGGGCTAACGGATGTATGTGTGCATTATACGTTCGTCGACGGGCATCAATCCGACTATTTCTGCCGCGTTATCGAGGATTGCGTGGCCGGATCGTCCCTCAACGCGCATGAGGCATCCCTGAAGGCGATGGAATACCTGCAAACCGGCGCGCGGCGGATGCTGGACGAGGTACTCGCCGCGATGGATGCTGCTTCCTGAAAACACGCATGATGCGGCGCCATCGGCGCGCGATGCGCAGGTATTGGCGCGGCACCCGCCCTCCGCCACCCCCAACCCTCACAGAAAACGCGACTTGCGCACCGCAAAACTCACCCCTAGCGTGTGCTGCGCACAGTACACAGAGGGATCATTTATGCTTTCGATATTCCGCCCCGCCAGCCGGGTTTTCGCGGCCTTGCTCGCCCTGTCACCGCTCACCGCCACCGCCGATACGCAGACATGGGAAGACGCCTATGTCGGCAGCGATACGACGCTGCTTTATCTGCCCGACGCCAATGCCGTCTACTGGCGCTATGGCTGGACCCGCGAACCGGGCGAGCGTAAGGGCATCGCGATCCGGGGCCGCTATCCTGATGCCCGGTATTTCAGCTACAATGTCTATGATGACGACGTGAAGCAATCCGTAGGCAGCATCACCGATATCGATATCGCGCCCGAATCGGGGGGCGTGAACCCCTTTATGGGCAAGGGCGGCCCCGCCGGGGCGGAGGGCGGCCTGTACACCCTCTACATCCTGCCGGACACGATGAAGGTCGACGCATCTAATGTCGTCTATTTCCCGGACGACCTGACCAGCCTGTCGGTCTTCCTACGCCATTACCTCGCCAAGGGCGACATTCTGGGCGGCGCACCCCTGCCCGCCATCTCATCCGTCGATATGGAAACGAACACGGTCGGCCCCGCCGCCGCCAGCAACCCGATCCCCAAACTTTCGAAGCAGGAAATCCAGCGATACCTGCTCCCCCTCGCGCAAAAGCTAAGGGCGCAGTATCAGGCAGACCCCGCCGGAACCACCGCCGCGCTGCGCGAAAAATTTGGCAGCGGATCGGTCGCGCTCAACTCCGTGGTCGCGCGGCAGGTGGTGGCCAAGACCTTCGATGATTTTGATCCGGGCAAACCGATCCAATCCTATAATTACCAGACCGACGGCACCTATCCGAACAAAGACAACCTCTACCTCGTGAT
>CALJIU010000235.1 GCA_937974055.1 uncultured Neomegalonema sp.
CCCCCTCCACATCGAGGAAGCCCGCGCCGCCTTCGACGCCCTCGCATCACAGCTAAACCCCTAACCCACCCCCGGCAGCCCCAGTTCCGCGCGCCCCTCGTCCGTCTTCAGCGAGAAATCCCCGCCATCATGGTGCCGCGCCGCATCGGTGCACAGCCACGCAATCGCGGTTCCCACCCATTCGGGCGGAATATGCACGTCCCAATCCAGCGTACTGACCCGGTTGATGCCCGATCCCTTGATCGCGACTTGCATATCCGTCGCCACCGTCCCCGGCGACAGCCCCACGACCCGGATGCCCCGCGCCCCCCATTCCAGATGCCCCGCCTTGGTCAGCGCCAGCACCCCTGCCTTGCCCGCACAATAATGCGCCCAGCCTTCCAGCACCCCGGTCGCCGCACCGGAGGAGATATTCACCACCACCCCGCTCCCCACCATCGGGGCATAGGCGGCGCGCATCCCGTGATAGACGCCCTTCACATTCACATCGACCGCCGCCCCCCATGCGGCGGGGTCCGAATCCTCCAGCCGCGATATCGGCTCGATGGTTCCGGCATTATTGACGAGGATATCCAGCCCGCCAAACGCCTCGACCGCCACGCCCACCGCCCGCTCGACGGCGGCATAATCCGCCACGTCGCAGGTCACGGCCCGCGCGGCATCCCCGATCTCCGCCGCCAGCGCCTCGATATCCCCCGCAGAGCGCGCCGCCAGCACCACATTCGCCCCGGCAGAGGCCAGCGCCCGCGCCCCCGCTGCCCCGATCCCCCGGCTCGCCCCGGTAATCAGCGCCGTCTTCCCGCTCAGATCGATATCCATTGCCGTCTCCTCCTGCATCCAATTCCAGTTATGTCACTGCGGGTCACAACACCCCCTCCGCCACCACCACCGCCTCTGGCTCCGTAATCCCCGCAAACGGATACGCGCCGTCATGGCAAAACTCCGCAAAGCGGATCGCCGCCACCTGTCGTTGCCCCGGCATCCCCAGCACCACATGCTGCGTCGCGCTAGAGGTCAGCTCCCCCACCACCCGGCGAAACCCCCGCTCCCGCGCCCGGTCCTGCGTGGTCAGCCGCATCGCGCGATACAGCCCGCGCCCGGCATGGCTCGCCGCCACCGCCCCGATATCCACCAGCACCACCTCGCCCGGCCCAAAATCTCCTTCCCGCCGATAGGCATCGCCCAGTGCATCCAGCAAAGCCCCCAGCGGCGCAAACGCCCCCGTCGCGGTCGATCCATCACCGCCATGCATATCCACTGCGATCATGCACCCGACCACCTGATCGTCTTCAACCGCACAGACCGACAACCCCTGCGCCACCATCGCCATAAAGGATGGCCGCAGGTATTCCCGATATTCCGCCAGCCCGATGCCCAGCGCCCGGTGCAACGCGCTCCCCTCCACGAAAGCCCGCGTCGCCACATCGAACGCCCCTTCCGTATCGGCGGGGCCAAGCGCTCGGATATCCATCCCCGCGCTCACCCCCGTCGCCGAACTCCCATTTGAAAAATGCGTTTCCAGTCGAAAATCGGGTAACGTCGGCATAAAAATCCCCTCAATCGATATCGCCATGCTTATCCCGACTCGCCCCGAAATCGAAGCCCTGATCGACCTATCCGCCGCCGCGCAGGACATCGCTATCGCCAGAGTTGTCCTGAACCCACGGGCCGCTACCGCATAGGTCATCCTCGCCCCCCGCCCCGTAAAAGCTCCGCTCAAACCCGTTGCAAATTCTTCGTACAATTACCATGTTACCACCGCACGCGCGCCAACCGGCTCGGCCAGCGCGCAGAATGACTTTTTAGGAGACTCGATTATGAGCATGGTTAGCACACTCGCCAAAGTGGCAGCAGGCGCACTCGTCGCGCGCGGCGTTAGCGGCATGATGAAGGGCGGCGCACAGGGCGGCGGCGGCGGCGGCCTCGGCGGAATGCTGGGTGGAATGCTCGGCGGTCAGGGCGGCGCGGCTGGTGGTCTGGGCGGAATGCTCGGCGGCGCTGGCGGCGCACAGGGCGGCGGCGGCCTCGGCGGAATGCTGGGCGGAATGCTCGGCGGCCAGCAGCAATCCGGCGGCATGGGCGGTGCAGCGGGGGCCGGTGGCCTTGGCGGAATGCTGGGCGGAATGCTCGCAGGCAAGGGCCAGCAGGGCGGCGGCGGTATCGGCGGTCTGCTCGAAAGCCTTGGTGGCCCGCAGAACAACGTCCAGTCCGGCGGCATGGCTCAGGCCCCGGCCCCACAGGGCGGCTCGATGGGATCGGTCCTCAACTCCGCCTTCGAGAATTTCGGCGAGCCTGAGCAGGCGCCGACCTCCGAACAGGAAGATCAGGCCCGGTTGTTCCTGCGCGCCATGATCAACGCCGCCAAGTCCGACGGCCAGATCGACGCTGAAGAAAAGCAGAAAATCTTGGGCGAACTCGGTGATGTCGATCAGGAAGAGGTCGCCTTCGTGCAGGCCGAACTCGCCGCCCCCCTCGATGTCGACGCCTTCGTGGCCGAGGTTCCCAGCGGGTCCGAGCAGCAGGTCTACCTGATGTCTCTCATGGGCATCAATCTCGACAACGCGGCGGAGGCCCGCTACCTCGACGCTCTGGCGAAAGGCATGGGCATCTCGCCCGAAATCGCCAACGCCATCCACGACAAACTCGGCGCACCCAAGCTCTATACCTGAGTTTGGTACTGACCGACTCCCTCCCCCCTCGTGGGGGAGGGCAGGGGAGGGGGTTCTCGAAAATTTCCACGAAAACCCCCGAAACCGACCTCTACGCTCCCATCAAATCCCTCCTCGAAGGGCAGGGCTACGAGGTAAAAGGCGAAATCGGCCCCGCCGATATCGTCGCGATCCGCGCGGATGAACCGCCCTTGATCGTCGAGCTGAAGACCGGCTTTTCCCTCTCGCTGATCCATCAGGCCATCGCCCGCCTGACCATCACCGATACCGTCTACGTCGCCGTGCCCCGCAAACCGGGCCGCGCCGCATGGGCTGCGCTTAAGAACAACAAAACCCTCTGCCGCCGCCTCGGTCTGGGCCTCATCACCGTGCGGTTAGAGGACGGCCACACCGAAATCATCTGTGACCCGTCGCCCTATACCCCCCGAAAGAACGCCCGCCGCCAGACCCACCTCCTACGCGAATTCGCGAAACGCGAGGGCGACCCCAACCAAGGCGGCATGACCCGTCAGGGCCTCGTCACCGCCTACCGCCAAGACGCCCTAAAACTCGCCGCCCACCTCGCCACGAACGGCCCCACCAAGGCCAGCGAGGCCGCAAAGGCCACCGGCGTCGTCAATGCCCGCAACATCATGGCCGACGACCATTACGGCTGGTTCACGCGCATCGAACGCGGCATTTATACCCTGACGGAAGAGGGCAAAGCGCAGAACATCCTCAGGTCGTGAAATGACGCTATTTTGCATTTTCGTATTGCAGACGGCTTTTTGAACATGGGAATACGTCGGCAATGTTCGGTTCGCCGGGATGCGGTGTCGCCCATTGCGTAACCCGGCGTTCCGGACATTGAATTTATTTGGAATTATTCTTGCTCAACATGGTCAGGCTTATCGCAAGCCGCGATATATCCGACGAAATTTAGCGCAGACCGCTTATCTTCAGACCGATCTGCCCCGCACGCAGATGCGGGGCCTCGAGCGATTTGCGTTTCACTTGGATCGGCATTCGCATCAAGACGTATGCGAGTGCCGATGCTTCGTGGTTCACGTCAAACGCAATTCGCTCTCGACGATCAATGTGCAGCCACCGATATCACCCCGATTTCTTCACGAACTGCGTCAGGATCACGATCGTCTGATTGTTTATGCGCCCTTCGATCTGCCCCGCATTATCCGCCACCAGCGATATCCCCCGCACCGCCGTCCCCCGCTTGGCCGTAAACCCCGTCCCCTTGACGTTCAGGTCTTTCGTCAGCGTCACGGTATCCCCGGCCCGCAACCGCGCTCCATGCGCGTCCAGATGCACCGGCCCGTCATCTGCCACCCGGTCGGCGGTGGCCAGCGCCATCGTCTCCTCGTCTAGATACGCCACATCCAGCAAATCCTGCCCCCAAGCGCCGTCCACCCGGTGCAGCATCCGCCACGCCACCGCCTGAACCGGCGGCACCGCGCTCCACACCGCATCCCCCAGCAGCCGCCACCCCGGCCCCTCCAGCGGCGCATCCCCCGCCGCCCCGTACCGGCACGCCCCGCATAGCAGCACCGCCGTCGCGGGCGTGGCATCCTCCCGCGCGGTGGGCGGCAATGTCCACGGCGCGGCCCGCTCCGCCGTGCCACATAACTCGCACGCCCCACCGGAGCGCGCGATCAACTCGTCCTTCAAAGCCATTGCCTTCTCCCCCGTTTCCGCTCGCATACACGGTGTCTGGATACAAAACCACCGCCGCACCATGCGCGCCGGACCCCTCTTCTTCTTGGGGAGGGCAGGGTGAGGGTTTCCTCCATCCTATCCGAAAGCCCGACCATGACCCCCACCTACGAAACCAAATTCGCCCCCCTCGACCTGACCACCGCGCCCACGGGTCACGTCACCGGCTACGCCGCCCTGTTTGGCGAGCCGGACCGCAGCGGCGATATCGTCGCCCCCGGTGCCTTTGCCGAGACGCTGCGCAACCGCCCTGCATCGGTAAAATTCCTCTGGCAGCATGACCCCGCCCA
>CALJIU010000236.1 GCA_937974055.1 uncultured Neomegalonema sp.
TACCTCGCCGAACCGAACACGATCCTTGCGGCGATCCGGGGCGAGGGCGGTGGTGAGACGGTGCTGGTGCTGGGGCATAATCCGGGGCTGGAGATGGCGGCTGTGCAGTTTGCCAGTGGTCCCTGCCCCCGCGCGATGGCCACCTGCACGGCGGCGGTGCTGCGCCTGCCGGTGGCGCGATGGGCGGATGTGGATTTCGGAAGCGGGGATTTGCTGCACCACGTTGCGCCGAAATCGCTGGTGTAGGGTCGGGGTTGAAGCAGCGCGGCCTTCGCAGCGCGCGCTTGACATTTAGGGAATTTTCGTGTCGCTTGTTCATGTTTTGTTTTGACAAGGATACACGCCGCCTATGAGTTGGACCCGCTGCATCGAGATCAATCGCGCTGACCTGCTGCCCACCGTGGCGCAGATTCTGGCGATGCTGGGGGATAGCGAGATCCTGCTACGGCATATGCATCTGGCGATTTTGGCGCTGTTGCGTCCGGCGGAATCGACGCTGCGACGCCTTATTGAGATTGCGGCGAAGGATATTGTCGTGAAGCCGCGCGCGAAGCGAGCGCCTCCATCGGGGAAGATTCCTAAAGGGTCAGGCGCGCGTAAGCCGATCTTTGTCTTAATGGACCCTCGCAAGGAGGTTGGACCGCCGAAACGAAAGACCGCGCCGGGATTTGGGCCGAATGTTCGGGGGTTCGATGACCTAGACGTTTCGCCGCCTAGTCGTGTGGAGATTACGCCGGATGATCCTGTATCCGCCGCTGCGCTTCGTCGTCGGATCGAGGCGTTGGTTGCGGCGATGAACGATATTCCGGGGCAAGCGAAAAGACTTGCGCGGAAGCAGGCCGGGATGGAAAGGCCGCTTCGGGTGATGCGCCCCGGTAGGCCACCGGGGCATGTGGAGCGCGGGAAGCGGCCTATCGATCTGCTGCTGCGGGAGGTGCATGAGTTGGCACTGATGGCGCTGGCGGGGATGAAAGCGCCTCCGTGACGGACAGGTTTTTAGAGATGGGTTTGAGGCCGTCGCCGCTGGGCGGGGGGCGATTTGGTGTGCCTGCTACAATTATGCGTCTCATGGCGAAGCTCCGGGTCTTCGCCTGGAGCAGAGTGGAAAAGTGAAAACGGTCGGCGATTTCCGCCCCCAGTATCATTCCACCCGATGGCGTTGCATCATTTTGCTGGACCGCTTGCAGTACGGCTTGGCGCGCGCTACCTGCTGATTATGGAATGGCGCGCCGAAGGCATCCTCCTTTCCGTGCGCAAGCATGGCGAAAGCGCGGCGATCATCGATACGCTGACCGTCGAGCATGGCCGTCATTCGGGCCTCGTCCATGGTGGTGCGGGCAAACGCTTCACGGCGGCCTTGCAGCCGGGCAATCAACTTTCGCTGACATGGCGTGGCCGGGCCGCAGACAATCTGGGTGTGTTCACGACGGCGGAGCTTATCCATTCGCGGATGGCAAGCGCCTTGGGCGCGCGCGAGGCGCTGGCGGTGCTTGATTCGGCGCGGGCGGTGTTGACCGAATTCTTGCCCGAACGGGCGGCGATGCCGGTCGTCTATGACGGGACGCTGGTGCTATTGGATGCGTTGGGTGAGGCCGATGCGCGCCGCCTCGCCTATGCCCGGTGGGAGGTGATGTTGCTGACGGAACTGGGGCTTGCCCTCGATTTGCGCCATTGTGCCGTTACGGGCGCGCGGGAGGGTTTGGCCTATGTTTCGCCCCGATCCGGGCGGGCGGTGACGGCGGCGGTCGGGGCGGAATATGCCGACCGGCTGTTGCCGCTGCCCTCGTTTCTCACGACGAGCGGTATCGCCCCCGACCGGGCCGAATTGCGCGATGCCCTGACGATGACGGGATATTTCTTGGAGACATGGGCGATTCAGAACGGGCTGGACGCGAAAACGCCACCAGCCCGTGACAGGCTGGTGGCGTTGCTGGCGAAGCCTGAACCGTGAGGAGGATCAGAATGCGCGGAATGCCGCGACGGTCTTGCCGTTTTCATCCAGAAGCATCAGGTCGGAGAAACCGTTCGAGATGCGGTAGCTACGTGCCGTCTCAAGCGCGTCGATATACTGCTTCTCAAGCGAGATGCTGGGGCAAGCCACATCGGTCGTGAAGATATCCGACATCGCGAAATTGCCCTTGCCCGTATTGCGGAATTCGCCGCCATAGCTGTTACAGGGACCTTGGCCACCGGCAAAGCCGCTGCGCCCATCGAAGTGCAGCTCGGCATTCGCATCGACGGAGGACGCACCAACCTCGATCAGACGCCACGATGTACCCGACAGTTCGGAGGTTCCGCTGATGGCGGCGGGCGTCTTGATTTTGGGCGCGGCTGGTTTGGGGGTTTTGGCGATGGCAACCCGAACCGGCTCTGGCGCGGTATCGCGGGTGGCCATGGCGTTGCCCTCCATGGCGGAGGCGGGGAGCATCGCATCCATCGGCATTTTCGGGGCCGCAAGGGAGGCCGATTGTATCGCAGGCAATGCTCCAATCGAGACGTAATTACCGGCGGTCGTCGCCATCGCGACGGGCTTCTTATAGGCCGGGCGCGGCTGTGGCAGCGGTGCCGAGGCGAGGGTCGTGTAGGCGCGTGCCGGACGCTGGCGCGGCGTGGGTGCCGTGCGGGGGCCATTGTCGATGGCGGCAACTTTGACTGGCGCAACAACCTGAGCAACGGGTGCCGGAGCGGCAGGTGTCGGAGCAACGGCGACAGCAGACAGCTTGTCGATTTCCGTGTCAATCGGTGCCATCGTCGTGTTGCTGCCGGTAATCGGGCTGGTCAGGTTATTCCAGATTTCCTCGACGACGCTGGTTTCTGCAACCTGCGGGGCAGGCACATCCATCGGTGCAGGAGCGGGCATATCCATACGGGTCTGGGGCAACACTTCAAACTGGCCCCCCAACTTTGGCTCTGCCGGGGCATCGAAGACCGAAGATTCGACGGGAGGCAACGGCGCAGGCAGGGTCTCGCCTCCGAAAGTTGCAGCCGCTTCCGCATTGCTGATGATCTGCATGGTATCGGTTGCGGGCGCATCATACGCCGGTGCGGGCATCATGGCGGGCGCCATTGCATCGGAATAGGTCTGCTCGAACGGCAGCGCGTCAAACCCGGTATCGGGGGCCGTTGCCGTCTCGTAGGTTTCAATGGCGGGGCCGGTCTCAAACGTCGCCGGACCGGTTTCGACCAAATCGGCAAAACCGGTCGTATCGAGACTGATAACCTCTTCACTCACGGAATAGGTGTCTTCGACCATCGGCATGGTCGCGCTTGGTACAGCCGCAGGCAAGGTCGCGACGGCATAAGACGATGGCACCGGTTCGCTATACATGATCTCGCCGGTATCGATGGACGCGCCAGTATCAATGGATGCACCACTATAGATCGGCTGCGACTGCTCGATGCGCTGGGTATAGCTGGCAACCTCAGGCGCTGGTATTGGAGTCACATCAACCGTTCCATCATTGAAGGAAGGCACCGTATAGCTTTGATCCGCAACGAACGTTCCGGCAGCGGAATCGACAACCGGCGGACCATAGATCGACTCGAAGGTCTGGACGTTGGCGGCCTGTGTCTGTTCGGTATAGGTCGGCACGCCGGGCGTCACGTATTGGTAATCGTAGTTCGCGGCAGGCGCGGTTTCGACCGTCTGTCCCGCACCGGTCAGTGGGGCCGACAATGCGTCGAATGCCCGTCCGAACCGGCCATCACAACCGGCCAAGACACTGATCATTGCGGTACCCATCGCCAGCCGGGCAACGGTATTCATCTTCTTCTTAGCCAACGGCATGACAGCCTCCTCTGCGGCATGGTCCAAGCATTATGCGGATCGGCATCGCTACTCGAGACCCTTCTGTCCCATCGCGAGAAACTTTTCGCGTCGTTCCGCCTTTATAGCATCAGGCGACATTCCGTCAAAAACTTCAAGCATTTCCATCAAAGTCTTCCGAAGTTCGTCGAACGTAGTCTGCGGGTCACGATGGGCACCGCCGGTTGGTTCCGGCACAATGCGATCCACTACAGAGAGAGAAAGCAAGTCTTGGGCCGTAAGGCGAAGGGCCGCTGCCGCCTCCTGCGCCTTGTCTTGAGATTTCCAGAGGATAGAGGCGCAACCTTCAGGCGAAATCACCGAATAGATCGAATGTTCAAGCATGACGACCCGGTTCGCCGTTGCCAAAGCAATCGCGCCGCCGGAGCCGCCCTCGCCGATCACGGTGGAGATCAACGGCACACCGATCTCCAAGCATTTCTCGGTCGAGCGGGCGATGGCCTCGGCCTGCCCTCGCTCCTCCGCTCCCTTACCGGGATAAGCACCGGGGGTGTCGATAAAGGTCAGCACCGGCAAGCCGAAGCGGTCGGCCATATCCATCAGTCGCACGGCCTTGCGATACCCTTCGGGCCGGGACATGCCGAAATTGCGCTTCAGGCGGGCGGCAGTATCGGCCCCCTTCTCATGCCCAAGAACCATCACGGCCCGATCCTCAAACCTGCCCATACCCGCGACGATTGCGCTGTCCTCGGCAAAGCCACGGTCGCCCATCAGCGGCATGAAATCATCGATCAGCGCATCCACGAAATCGACCGTATGGGGACGATTGGGATGGCGCGCTACCTGACATTTTTGCCACGGAGTCAGCTTCTTATAGAGGTCGCTGAGGTGTTTTTGCGCCTTTGCCGAAAGCTGTTCGACCTCCTGCTCGATATCCATCGAGTCGTCCTTGCCTGCCAAAGCCTGCAATTCCGTGGCCTTGCCTTCGAGTTCGGCAACTGTCTTTTCAAAATCAAGATATTGAAGCACGTACTTTACCCTGCCAGACAGGGCATGACGCCCCTTCCTATTTCCCGTCTTTCATGCCCGTGTGCGGTGTGGGGGTCAATGGCAGGGTTACAAGTGCGCGAATTCCCGATTGCCGCGTCCAGCGCAAATCGTCCATTGGCACGGCAAGCGCAACATCGGGGGCTTTCGCCCATAAGCGGCGCAGGACGACTGCTAATTCCGCCTTCGCCAGCCATGCACCGAGGCAGAAATGCGGGCCTCCGCCAAAGGCGACATGCCGGTTTGGCTTACGCGCAAGATCGAGGCGATGTGGATCGGCAAACACTTCCGCATCCCAGTTCGCTGCCGACAAATGGGCCATAATCGCATCACCCTTGCGGAACCGCGTCCCCATGAAATCCGCATCGCGCAGCAGGTAACGCGGCTTCGTCATCTCAACCGCACCGACGAACCGCAGCAATTCGTCAATAGCCGTGGCCTCCATCGTCGGATCAACACGCAGACGGGCCAGTTCATCGGGATATTGCAACAAGGTCAACACGCTACCACTGATAAGATGTGTCGTCGTCTCATGCCCGGCGATGAACAACAGGCCCAGCATCGCCAGCACCTCGTCATCGCTGAGACTGTCGCCGTCTTCGGATGCATGGACGAGCACGGAGATCAGATCATCACCGGGAGCCTCGCGCCGCTTGGCGAACTGCGCCATCAGATAGCGCGTCATCCGACTGAGCGAGATGTAAAGCCGGGGCAATCCCCACACTGAACCGGCATTCGCAAGTGCCGACATCCATTGCGTAAATTGCGGTCTGTCTTTGTCGGGCAGCCCCAAAACCTCGCAAATCACAGCTAATGGCAGGGCGCGGGCGACGTGTCGTACGAAATCACCATCCGCCGAGATGATCCAGTCATCCAGCAACCGATCTGCGATTTCCTCGATCCTCGGTACCCATGCTTCCACCGCCGCGCGCCGGAACGAGCCATCGACCACCTTGCGCAGACGGCGATGCTCCGCACCGTCCTTTTGCAGCATATTTCCCGTCATCACCCGCACATTGCGCGGCATAAAGCGCAGCAGCGCCGCAATCCGGCGGTTTCGACCATTCACGATATCGGTGGAGAAAAGCGCCTCATCCTTCAGCAACGCCTCGACCGCCGCATAGGTCGTCGCGAAGGCCACCTCGCCGACAATCGGTACCCGCACCCGCACAACCGGCCCCGCCGCAACCAGCCGCGCAAGAGTCGGCCCCGGATCGCGCTTGTATGCCTGCGAATTCAGGTCGTAAGTCATGCGGATACCGGGTCCGGCAAGCCGTGAATCGTCTCCGCCAACAATGCCAGCTCTCGCTCGCCACTCAGCCGATGATCCGCATCTTTCAGCAGGATGGCCCGCACATCCTCGCCGTCGATATGACTGACCAATCGCAGCGCCATCTCGTAGGGAACCGCCGTATCCGCCGTCCCATGCAGCAGGCGCAGGGGGCATGGCGCGGCCAGCGGCCCGCGCAGCACCAGATGGTCGCGCCCCTCCTCGATCAGACGGCGGGTGATGATGTAGGGGGCGTCGGCGTATTCGCTCGGTCGCGCGATTTGCCCGTCACGGATCAGTGCAGCCCGCTCATCACGGGTCGCCTGTCGCCACATCGTTTCTTCGGTCATATCGGGCGATGCCGCGATGCCCACCAAGCCCGCCACCCGCTCCGGCATGGCGCGCATCACCAACAGCGCGATCCAGCCGCCCATCGACGAGCCAACCAACACTTGCGGCCCTTCCGTCAAATCTCGGATCATCGCACAGGCATCCGCCAGCCAGTCCCCGATGCACCCATCCGCGAAATCGCCCGATGATGCGCCGTTCCCGCTGTAATCGAACCGCAGGAACGCCCTGCCCTGCGCCTCGGCCCAATCGTGCAGGAACGTTGCCTTGCTCCCCTCCATCGTCGACATGAAGCCATGCAAGAACACGATGCCGGGGCGTGCGTTCGGCGCTTGCGCTGTCGCCCGATGATACGCAATAACTCTCCCATCAGATGTATGATGAAAAGCAGGGTCACGCATGGGTTCAGTCTCCGCAACAGGCACCGACGCGGGACAGCATAGCGGTCTCGAACCATCGAACAAGCGGCCCGTGATCCTGCAACTCGTTCCAAAGCTGAACGAGGGCGGCGTCGAGCGGGGCGCGTTGGAGATGGCCGGGGCGATTGTCGAGGCCGGAGGCCGCGCCTTGGTTGCCTCCGCCGGGGGCCGCATGGCCTCGCGCCTGCAATCGCTGGGCGGCGAGTTCATCGAGATGCCAGTGCAGAGCAAGAACCCCCTCGCCATGCGCCGCAATGCGGGCATGTTGGGCGATCTGATCCGGTCCAGCGGCGTCGATATCATCCACGCCCGCAGCCGCGCCCCCGCATGGAGCGGATATTGGGCCGCGCAGGCGACCGGCATCCCCTTCATCACCACCTATCACGGCTCCTATAACGAGGATTTGCCGTTCAAGCGCCGCTACAACGCCGTCATGGCGCGGGGCCGCCCGACCATTGCCGTCTCGAATTTCATCGCCCAGATGATCCGCGACCGCCACGGCCTGCCTGACGAGCAGATCGTTACCATCCCGCGCGGGGCCGATCTTAGCGTCTTCGATCCCGACGCCATGACCGGAATGCGCATCGCCCAACTCGCCGATAAGTGGGGGCTGACCGACGAAGCCCGCCCCATCTTCATTCTGCCCGGTCGCCTGACGCGGTGGAAGGGGCAGCAGGTCTTCATCGATGCCTGCGCCCTGCTGCGAGAGCGGCGGGGACCGACCTTCCTCGGCATTATGGTCGGTGGCGCGCCCGATGGCTCGACCTACCCGGATGAGTTGGAAAAACAGGCGGCGGAGAAGGGATGCACCGATTGTATCAAGCTGGTCGGCTCCTGCTACGACATGCCCGCCGCCTATCGCCTCGCCGGATGCGCGATTTCCGCTTCGACCGATCCGGAGGCCTTCGGGCGCGTGGCGGTGGAGGCGCAGGCGATGGGTCGTCCGGTCATCGCCACCGACCACGGCGGGGCGCGCGAGACGGTGGATGATGGCGTCACCGGCGCGTTGGTCGAGCCGGGCAATGCGGTGGCGATGGCCGATGCGATGGACGCCTTCCTCAACCTCGACGACGCCCTGTGCGACCGCATCGGAACGCTCGCCCGCCAGCGCATCGCGCAGCATTTCTCGACCCGCCGCATGACCGATACGACCCTCGATGTCTACGAGCGCGTCCTCGGTCGGGGCTTCCCGAAGCGGGTATCGAATTCTGACCACTGAGATCGACGCCCCTGCGGCGGGGGATCGGGGGCCGCGCAGCCCAGCAAAACCGCCGTTTTCCGCCGTGAAACACGATGTTTCACGTGAAACATTACGCGAGTCTCGGTTTCCAATACTCGCCCTATGGGCGAAACATCAATGGAATCAAAGGCACGCT
>CALJIU010000237.1 GCA_937974055.1 uncultured Neomegalonema sp.
GTCACTTCGCCCTCAACCTCATCCGCAGCGTACCCGGCAAGCAATCTCTCAAACTCCGAAGAAAACGCGCCGGATGGGATACCCAATTCCTCAACGGTATTCTCAAATCAGAACACCGTTAACCTCGATTCGTGGCCCTGCCGCATTGCCGCGAAACCCCGCTTTGCGACGTCGGCATGAACGTGATATGTGCAGTGCAGCATTGAATGGGGGGGGCAAGATGGCAGCGTTACAGGAATGCGACTATTACGGCGAGGCCGTATCGACATTGGGTGAACGCATCAGCGTCGCGCGCGAACATGCCGGCATGACCGAAACGGAACTCGCCACCCGTCTGGCCGTACAACGCCAGACCATCGACGCATGGGAAGGCGATGGCTCCGAACCCCGCGCCAACAAACTCACGACCCTCGCCGGTGTGCTGGGCGTCACCCCTGCATGGCTTCTGACCGGATCGGGCGATGGCGTGCCCGCACCGACCGACGAGGATACCACGCTGGACGGTACCGCCCTGCGCCTGCGCCTCGCCGCCGAACTGCGCGAAGCACTCGACGAACAGGCCCATCTGCATAAACGCATCGCCCGCATCGCCGATGCGCTGGCGGCAATCGACTGATACGAGGCACGACCTATGGCCGAAAGCAATGCAACCCTCGATCCCGCCACCCGACTCAAACGCCTGCGAATGCGCGCATGGCGGCGGGGGATGAAGGAAATGGACATTATCCTCGGCGGTTTCGTGGATAAGCACGGCCAATCATTCGACACCGACGCATTCGACGCCCTCGAAACCCTGATGGATCGCAACGATCAGCGACTGTTCGCATGGATATCCGGGGCCACCGATGCGCCCGATGACGCCAGCGATGCCGAAAAAGCGATGATTTCAAAAATAAAACACGCTTATGAAAGCGTGTAACGACTAACAGCGTCCACTTTAAGCCAGCCTTTACAAACATCCGGCATCCTATGGCTCAAATCGAGCGAGCTATGAGGAATGCCGGCAATGACTGACGAAGCCCAAACTCTACCTGCTGCTATCGTCGAGAGCGCGGCTTCCGACAAAACGGACATGCTGGGTGAATACATCGAGACATTGTCGTTCATCGAACGGCTTCACCGCCTGATTCTCGATGTCATCAAGGACGAGTTCGAGCGCCTGAACGTCATCGACGTGAACAGCGTTCAGGCTCTGCTGCTCTACAATATCGGCGATAACGAGGTGACCGCAGGCGAGTTGAAATCGCGCGGGTATTATCAGGGATCGAATGTCTCCTATAACCTCAAAAAACTCGTCGAGGCCGGATATATCAGCCACGAACGATGCTCGGTCGACCGCCGCGCCGTGCGCATCAGCCTGACCGAAAAAGGCCGCGACATGCGCGTGATCGTATCCGAACTCTGGGCGCGTCATGTCGAAAAGATTACCGAAGATCAGATCATCACGTCAGGCGATTTCACCGCATTAAGTGTGGCGATGAAGGGCTTAGAGCGGTTCTGGAGCGATCAAATCCGCTACATCTATTGATGCGAATCAGCAACATTGCATGGAACGGAACCAAATCGTTGATGTTGCACAGCCGCTGACACGATCACCGATAGTCCGTATGTCCCAAAGAGATACGTGGCGCTCCGAAAGCTTTTAAGTTGTCGGTGATGGCGTATACCCGTGCTTGCGCATCAAAAAACAGCATCGTGGTCTGATGAAATACATTTAGGGCGTTGAACTAATGGACTTTGTGGCGTACAAGAATCGAAAGCGCAGAGCAGGCGCAACTTTACCGTCGCGAGCAGTATAAATATGACGGCCTACAGCGATGTATCAGGTTTGAAATTCGAGGAAGCCAACGTCTCTTTGGGGGACGAACTTCGCGCTGGGCGGGCGGCGCGCGGGCTGTCGCTGGCGGATGTCGAGGCTGATCTGCGTATCAAGACGCATTACATCGACGCGATAGAATCCGGCAATCTTTCTGCCCTTCCGGGTAAGGTCTATGTCGATGGCTTCGTGCGCAACTATGCCTCCTATCTTGGCCTGGACCCTTCTGAAACGCTGACGCGGTTTGATGCTGAAACAGGTTTCGCCAGCACAGAAGGTGCCGCACGTCGCCGCAAGAAAGACGTTCGCGCCAGCACCGCTCCCGCAAACCCTCTGGCCGGTTACAATGCCAAGCGCCCCAAGGGCGGTGGATCGGGCGAAGTCGGGCGGACCATTGCCGCGCTATGGCCGATCGTCGTGCTTGCCGGTCTCGGCTACGGCATCTGGTACGGCATCATGGCCGCGCGCGAAGCCGGGATCATTCCCGATAATCTCAGCGTCATCGGCGCGGCGGAAGACCAGCAACCCGTCTTCACCGCCAATATCTCCGACGATGAAATCGGGCGTACGAATGGCGACGACACCATCGAGCGCCCCGCCGATCTCAGCTATGCCCGCCTCGGCACACCCCCTTACTGGACCCTGCCGGAACGCGACGATGGTCCTGTCTCTGAAATTGATATCGCATCCGCCGGCCTCTTCGCGTCACACCGCGACATGATCGGTGGCAGTGCGATGGTGCGCAGCGCGGCTCCGCTCGACCTGACGATCAAACCCGTCGATGACGGTGTCGAGGATATCGCGGCACAGACCCGCGCCGCCCTGCTCGCCCCGGCGGCTGACCCTGTTACGGCTCCCGAAGTGCAGGCGTTTAAGGATTACGCCCTCGTCGCAACGGAAGAGACGTGGATCGAGGTCAAGACGGCAACGGGCGGGATCAGTTTCTCCGGCATCCTAGCGCCGGGCGAATCCTACGATATTCCGGCGGACAGCGCCCTTTCGCTGAAAGTCGGCAATGCTGGCGGCCTCGTGCTCGAACTGGAGGGCAAGCGGCTCGGCCCGTTCGGGGGACGCGGTGTCGTCATGCGGCGTATCGACCTGCGCCGCGCCGCGTTGAGCGAGCGTTTCGCCGATAACACGTCGATAGCATCCGCCCAATAACAGTGTCGGCGCGACCGTAAAGCCAAGTTGACACCCCCTTGATCCGGCACGCCTGACACTCCATACTCGTCGCATGAATTCGATGGAGATGATCCCATGAGTGTCCGCCCTTGGCGCGATATCGACCGACGCAAATCCCGCCAGATCATGGTCGGCAAGGTTCCAATCGGCGGGGATGCCCCGATTGCGGTGCAGACCATGACGAACACCCTCACATCGGATGCCAAGGCAACCATCGATCAGGTCAATCGCTGCGCCGAAGCCGGAGCCGATATCGTGCGCGTCTCCTGCCCCGATGAAGCCTCCACCGCCGCCCTCAACGAGATCGTGCGCAATGTGGACGTGCCCATCGTCGCCGATATCCACTTCCACTATAAACGCGCCATCGAAGCCGCCGAAGCGGGTGCCGCCTGCCTGCGCATCAATCCCGGCAATATCGGCTCGCCAGAGCGCGTGCGCGAGGTCGTGAAAGCGGCCAAAGATCACGGCTGTTCGATGCGCATCGGGGTCAATGGCGGCTCGCTGGAGCGTCACCTCCTTGAAAAATACGCCGAACCCTGCCCCGATGCGATGGTCGAAAGCGCCCTCGAACACGCCCGCATCCTTGAGGACAACGATTTCCGCGAATTCAAGATCAGCGTGAAGGCCTCCGATATCTTCATGACCAGCGCGGCCTACATGGCCTTGGCCGATGCCTGCGATTACCCGCTGCATCTGGGCGTGACCGAAGCGGGCGGCGCGATCTCCGGCTCCGTCAAATCCGCCATCGGCATGGGCAATTTGCTCTGGGCTGGCATCGGTGACACGATCCGCGTCTCGCTCTCCTCCCCGCCAGAAGACGAGGTCAAGATCGGCTTCGAGATGCTGAAATCCCTCAATCTACGTCATCGCGGTGTGACGATCATCTCCTGCCCGTCCTGCGCACGGCAGGGTTTCGACGTCATCAAAACCGTCGGCATCCTCGAAGAACGCCTCGCCCATATCAACACGCCCATGACCCTGTCGATCATCGGCTGCGTCGTGAACGGCCCCGGTGAAGCGCGCGAAACCGATATCGGTTTTACCGGCGGCGGCGCGGGATCGGGCATGGTCTACCTCGCCGGTCTTCAGGACCATAAGATCGAGAACGATAAAGTGGTCGATCACATCGTCGGTCTCGTCGAGCAAAAAGCCGAGGAAATCGCCGCCGAGCGCGAAGCGGAAACCGAGGCGGCATAGTGGCCAATATCCGCCCGGCGCGGCAGGCCGATGCCCCTGCCCTTGCGGCGGTCGAGTTGCTCACCGCACCGGAATTTGCGACATTCCTGCTCGATGGATTGTTCAAAGACCGCTCCGTCGGGGCGGTTCTATCGACCATCTACGCCCGCGAGGGCACCGATTCCTTCGAATGGTCGTGGGTGGCGGAGGCCGAGGGCCAGCCGGTCGGGGCCATCGGAGCCTATCCCGTCTCACTCGTCGCCGCCCCCACCGATACCGGCGAGGCGGCAGAACGGCTGGCCTATTACGCCCCCATCGCCCGCGCCATGCGCCCGGATGCCTTCCATATCGGCAGGCTCGGCGTCCTCGAACCCTATCGCCGCCAAGGCATCGCCCGCGCCCTGATCGACGCCGCCACCAGCGTCGCCGGAAACCACGGCGAGCGCCGCGTCACGCTGTTCGTTTGGGCCGACAACGCTCCGGCGCTGGCCTTCTACGACAGCCTTGGCTTTGCCGAGCTGGACCGCATCACCCTGCCACCTCACCCCCGCGCAAGCCGACATGGACCGATGATCCTTCTGGAAAAACCGCTATGCTAAAATGGATCGCGCTCATCGCCTTCGCCGCGTTGGTCGTCGCCATGATCGTACCGCGCATTGCACCGGACGATCCCGCCCGATGGAGCGCCGACCCTACGACGGCCACGCCCCCCGACAGCCCGAACAGCTATCTCGTCGCCGGCCACGATGCGGTTGCCCTGCCCCTCGCGCCGCAGGCGGCATTCGACCGCATCCATGCCATCGCGATGGATGAACCGCGCGTCGCGCTACTCACGCGCGATGCGGCAAACGGCCTCGCCACCTATGTCCAGCGCAGCGCGCTATTCGGCTTTCCCGATTACATTTCGATCAAATTCGAACCGAAAGGCGACGGATCGCAACTGTCGATCTACAGCCGATCCCGCTTTGGATATAGTGACTTGGGCGCAAACAAAACGAGGGTGGACCGGTGGCTCGATAAAATCGGCGCGGGCGGCGGGGGCGGCACTCATACCACGGGCGAAAATCGCTGACCGTTTTCACTTTTCCACTCTGCTCCGGTCGAAGACCCGGAGCCTCGCAGAACCACGCTCCGCCTATCGAGGTTCCGGGTCTGCGTCCGGAACAGAGCGGTCAGTGATCGCCGCCATCGGTATCGTACCAATCGCCCTTGATACTGACTCTTTTTGCAACAAGCTCCTGCCCCGGCCCCCGCGCCGGAGTCTGTATGGACAAAGCGCGTTACGGCGACCGGCCCCGGATCAGGCGCGGCGCGCAGCGACCGGGGCAGGAACAACTTTCAGAACGGTCAGTATTGAGGGCCGCAGATATCATTCCCCCGCTGCCCGTTCCTCCTCCGACAGTCCCGCCCACCATTCGGCATAGGGCGTGTTCTTCGGTTTGTAGCGGTCGACCGGCTCGGCCCCGTCATCCCACCAGACCGGCCCGCGCTCGCCCAAGGCTCGTTTCGCCGCATCGACCTGCGCCCGCGCTGCCCGCATCTCCTGTTCGGATTGTGCATTGCGCACGCCCACCCGCCCCTTCATCAACGCCTTGACCAAGGGTCGCCGCTCCGCATCGGACAACGCCGGATTGGTGCAGCGCCAGAGAAGACCCTTCGACACGAAGTAGCGACCGTCGGGGGTGGTGGGGTAGTTTTTCTTTGCCATGACGCCAAGCTATCGCACGTCGTCAAAATGAAAAGCGCCCCACACGATGGCGGGGCGCAAACAGTCGATTTTTAACTCAGACCTACCGAGCCTTGTTCGATTGCGAAGTTACCGAAGCTGCAAGCAAACGGGTATGACTATTGTATTTTTCGGACTGCAATACGCTACCAGCCTTCTCTTCCATACGCGCCCCAGTCTGCTTGGCAGGATCAGCTTGTGAAAGTGCTGATGCTGCAAGGCTTCTCTGAATCGCTGAAGCATTGGGATCTTGAAGCGTGCGTGCAGCTTCCGTTGCCATCTTCGCACTTGTTTTTTTCGAGTTCCTACTCATTTCTTCTCCTTAGAATCAGCTACACCCGCTCGTCCCGCCACAAGAGTTACACTTCAAACACGCCCCATTGCGCACCAGCGTGAAATTCCCGCATTCGCCGCAGGCATCGCCCTCGTAGCCCTTCATCTTCGCCTCGGCCACGCGGTCCAGCACC
>CALJIU010000238.1 GCA_937974055.1 uncultured Neomegalonema sp.
AAAAAACATCCGAAAACTTCCTCATCCTGTTGTCCTGTAGCCAGCCTGTCCGTCCCATCCGCCCACCTCCTCAGCGAACAAATGAAGACCGGACAACTCATGTGCTACATAAACCGGACAAACCATGTGCTAGCGACACATTTGCGTCTCTCCCCTTGCATGGCCTTTGTCTCCGGCATACGTCCTATGGCCATTCCTGACCAGCGGAGACGCCCCTATGCCCGAAATTTTCGCCTATACCGACGGCGCGTGCAGCGGCAATCCCGGCCCCGGCGGCTGGGGCGTTCTTCTGATCGCAAAGGATGGGGAGACGGTGCTCAAGGAGCGCGAACTTTGCGATGGGGCGGAGGATACCACCAACAACCGTATGGAGCTGATGGCCGCAATCTCTGCGCTGGAAGCCATGGAGCGAACCAGCGCAATTACCATCGTCACCGATTCCGTCTATGTGAAGGACGGGCTGACGAAATGGATCAACAACTGGAAACGCAACGGCTGGAAGACCGCCGCGAAGAAGCCGGTGAAAAACGAGGATCTGTGGAAGCGGCTAGACGCCGCCGTCTCGCGCCATTCGGTGTCTTGGGAATGGGTCAAGGGCCATGCAGGCCATGCAGAGAACGAGCGGGCGGACGAATTGGCGCGCATGGGGATGGAGCCGTATAAGCCCTGAGCGGCTGCGCCGTCCGTCGACGGGTAACGGCGGGTTCAAACTTGTGTGAGGATACGGTTCGTTAACCATGTACTTGCCGGAGCGGGGTATGAATGGGGGGTCGATCCTTTTTTCCACAACCCGTGATGGTCCCTCATGAAACGCTCGAAGAACAATTCAAAGCCACAGAATCGCAAGAAGAAGGCCACTCCTCCTACCCCCACCGCCCCTGAGCCGAAGCTGGATCGGCGCGCGGCCTTGGGCAGAATGGCAAAGATGGCGCTGGGCGTTGCCGTCGTCGGGGGGGGTGCTGGCTTGCTGCTGACGCGCGCCGTTAAGGCCGACATGCGCGAGCATGACCTCAGCCGGATCGGCCAAGGCGTGCCGATGGTCGTGCAGGTCCATGACCCCAATTGCCCCACCTGCTTGTCCCTGCAAACCCAAGTGCGCAAGGCGATGCGCGCCTTTGGCGATGACGAGTTGCAATACGCGGTTGCCAGCCTCGACAAGACCGAGGGACGCCGCTTGGCAATCGAGCATGGGGTCGGCAAGATCACGCTGCTGCTGTTCGATGCGAAGGGTGTGCGGCAAGAAATCCTGCATGGCGTGCGAAACCATAGCGCGCTGGAAAGCACCTTTCGCAGACATGCGAAAAGTTCCTCCTGACGCGGCCTGCCAAGGTGCTGTAGCTTGACCTCGCGTGCGGCCCGCGTATGAAGCGGGGCGACGGCATAAGGGGGTCTCATGCGCTTTTTTCAGAAACTCAAGGATCGGTTGACGAAGGCCAGCTCGAAGATTTCGGGCGGAGTCGAGGCGATTGCCGAGCGTACGGTGCTGGACGATGCGGCAATTGAGGCGCTGGAAGATCTGTTGATCCAAGCGGATCTGGGGGCCGATGTCGCCTTGCGCGCCAGTGCCGCCGTGGCCGAAGGACGGTTCGGGAAGAAGATTGCGGCGGAGGAAATTAAGCGCCTGCTGGCTGCCGAGGTCGCCCGCATTCTCGAACCAGTCGCGCGACCCCTGCCCCTGCACTCGGCGAAACCGCAGGTAATCCTGGTGGTCGGGGTGAATGGATCGGGCAAGACGACCACTATCGGCAAGCTGGCATCGCAGCTAAAAGGCGCGGGCAAATCGGTGATGATCGCCGCTGGCGACACCTTTCGCGCGGCGGCCATCGAGCAGTTGCAGGTCTGGGGGACGCGGGCGGGCGTGCCGGTCATCGCAAAAGCGGTGGGCGCGGATGCCGCCGGGGTCGCCTATGATGCGCTGGAACAGGCGCGGGCGGCGGGGACCGATATCCTGATGATCGACACGGCGGGGCGGTTGCAGAACCGTGCCGACCTGATGAGCGAATTGGAAAAGATGGTGCGCGTGATCCGCAAGTTCGATCCGGACGCGCCGCATAACACCCTGCTGGTGCTGGACGCGACCGTGGGCCAGAACGCGATTTCTCAGGCGGATGTGTTCCTCAAGACGGCGGACGTAACCGGGATCGTGATGACTAAACTGGACGGCACGGCGAAGGGCGGCATCCTCGTGGCGCTGGCCCAGAAGTTCGGTCTACCGATCCATGCCATCGGCGTCGGCGAGCAGATCGACGATTTGCAACCCTTCGACCCCGACGAGTTCGCGCGGGCGCTGACGGGGGCGGCGGAGTGAGGTTTATCTTGCGGTCCGTCCATGTCGCAGCCTCTGGGAAAACCGTACACCTTATCGCGAGGAATTTGTTATCGGGTCGCATCTATCCTAGATGATGTCGATATCCCGCGTCCACCGAACGGAGAAACACATGGCCGTCACGCCCGAAGAGGTTGCGCCGAAAGCCAAGGAACCACAGGTCAAGGGTAGTGCTTGGGTCAAGCTGCTGCTCGAACTTGGCCCGCTGATGGTTTTCTTCTTCGCCTATAGCCGGGGCGAGGCGATTGCGGCGTGGCTTGGCCAACCCGACATGCTGCCGATTATCGCGGCCACGGTGGTCTTCGTGCCGACAATGGTCGTCTCGGTCCTCGCCTCGTTCTGGATCACGCGCGAGGTGGCGGTGATGCCGCTGGTCAGCCTCGTGCTGGTGGTGGTGTTCGGGGGACTGACGATCTGGCTGAACGACGCGACCTTCATCAAGATGAAACCGACGATCCTGAACCTGATCTTCGCCACCGTGCTGATGACGGGCCTGTATTTCGGCAAGATGTTCCTGAAGCTGATCTTTCAGGAAGGCTGGGCGATTACGGATCGGGGCTGGTATCTGCTGACGGTTCGATGGTCGATCTTTTTCGTCTGCATGGCCATCCTGAACGAGATCATCTGGCGCAACTTCACCGAGGAATTTTGGGTCGCTTTCAAGGTCTGGGGCAACCTGCCGATCACGATGATCTTTGCGGTATTCCAGATGCGGCTGGTGTTCCAGCATCCCTTGCCGGAGGCAGAAGAGGAAGTGGTTTGAAAATGCAGCCCCGGACTTGATCAGGGGCCTCGCAATTCAATACATCGTCCTTCGAGGCCCCGGCATCCTGCCGGGGCTGCGATGATCAGGCGTTCACATCGACCACGACGCGGCCTTTGACCTG
>CALJIU010000239.1 GCA_937974055.1 uncultured Neomegalonema sp.
AGGTGAAGCGGTCGGAGGGCAACCCGGAGAGGGTCAGCGCCATGACGGCGGCGCAGGGTCCGGGGGTCGCGCCCAGCGGGATGCCTTCGTCGATCATCAGCCGCGCGAGGCGATAGCCGGGGTCGGCGACCATGGGCGTGCCTGCATCGGACAGGAAGACGACGCGGCCCCCCTCGTGCAGCATCGACAGGATGCGCGGCAGGGCGGCCCCGGCATTGTGGTCGTGGTAGGCGATGAGGGGGCGTCCGCCCAGCGAGACGCCGTGCAGGTCCATCAACCGGCGGGCGACGCGGGTATCCTCGGCCACCAGCGCATCGGCATCGCGCAGGGCGTCGAGCGCGCGCAGGGTGATGTCGCTCGCATTGCCGATGGGCGTCGCGATCAGGGTCAGGCCGGGTCGGAGTTGCGATTTTGCCACGGGTTTGCCCTGCATCGGCGGGTGTCGGAAAAGTGTGACCCCTCGGATACGCTCAAATGGCACAAGAGGATAGACCGCGTGCGTCGTTTTCGTGATACGGTGTTCGCAAAGCATTGAGTTGAGCGAGCGAGGCACAGCATGACCCCTTTTTCGGGAATGAAGCGCGGCACGATGGTTGCGGCCCTGATGGTGTTGAGCACGGGGGCCTGCGCGCAGCGCGTCGCGGCACCGCCGGTTGCCACGGTGCAGCAGGCTCCGCCGGTCGTCGCGGCCCCTAAGGCTGTGCAGGCCGCGCCCGTGCAGGCCGCGCCTGTCAAGGCACCCGTGGCAAAGGCCCCCGCGCCGAAAGCGCCGGTGAAGGCTGCGCCCCCCGCGCCCGTGCAGGCTGCGCCCGTGGCCAAGGCCAAGCCGCCCGTCAAGGCGGCACCGCCAGCGGCCAAGCCCACACCACCCGCGCCGAAAGTGGCCGCCGCACCGCCCAAACCCGTCGCACCAAAGGTGGCAAAACCCGCCGAGATCGCGCCGCCTTCGGTTGCCAAGACCGCGCCGCGCCAAACGGAGGCCTTGGATTCGGGGCTGGCCGCCAGCGAAACCGCCTCGCCCAAGCCACCCACCGCGCCCAAGGTCGCGGTGACGGAAGCGCCCAAACTGGGCGGTCAGTTTCAGGTGATCGAAACGGCGAGTGCGGATTACGGCTCGACCACGGGCGATAATCCGACGCCGGATCAGGCCCCGGATATCGAAACACTGGTCGATTCCGATGAGCCGGTGGCCGAGGCCGAACCGGCGGTCGTCGCGACGCAGGAAGAGGAAGAACCGGCCTACAAGCCGCTATCCGCCTTCGCCAGCCTGTTCTCGTCCGCAGATGACGAGGAGGAAGAGACGGCTGAGGCTGTGGCGGAGCCGGAACCGGATTTGCTGGCCAGTGCGGTGGCGGAGGCAGAGCCGACACCACAGGCGGCGAACGTGCTGGACCCGGCGGATACCGAGGCGACGGAGAACCCCTATCCGGGAGCCTTTGCCGACGATCAAGCCTATGAAACGGCGCAAATCTCGCAGCCCAGTTTCGGCTATCAAGCGCCGCAACCGCAAGTCCCGGCCTATAATCCCAACGCCCCCGTCACCATCGCGATTCTGACGCCGGACAGCGATTCACGGCCTTCGATCAGTGCTTTGGCAAAGGGTCTGTCGCAAGCGGCGGCCCTGTCAGCGCGGGAGTTGGGCAATCGGCAGATGGTGTTGCGCGGGTATGATACGGGGGGCAATCCGGCCAAGGCACAGCAGGCGGCGCAACAGGCGGTGGCCGATGGTGCGCAGATCATCATCGGGCCGCTATTCTCGACCTCTGCCGCCGCCGTGGGGCCGGTTGCACAGGCGGCGGGCATTCCCGTCATCGCCTTTACGACCGATGAGAGCGTGTTGCGGCGCGGGGTGTATAGTGTCGGGTATCTGCCCAATGCCGAGGTGGATCGGATGCTGAGTTATGCCGCCCAGCGCGGTATTCGCAAGATCGGGCTGATGTCGCCGGATACGCCCTATGGCGGGATCGTCTATCGCACGGCCCAGAACACCGCCCCCGGCTACGGCGTGAATATCGCGACGGTGCAGCCCATCGGGTCGGATTTCGCCGCCGCCAGCCAGAGCGCCGAGCGGTTTGCGGAGTTCTATGAGGCAAGCCCCGATACGCAGGGCATTCTGATCGCGACGAATGGCAAACCGTTGCAGGCGATTGCCGCCTATCTGGCCTATAACGACGTGCTGCCATCCAAAGTGCGGTATATGGGCCTTGGCACATGGGACGACCCGGAGACGTTCCGCGAGGCGACGTTGCGCGGGGGGTGGTTCCCCGGTCTGGACCCTGCCTTGAAGGAAGAGTTCGAGCGGCGCTATTCGGCGGCCTATAGCAGCAAGCCGCCCGCCATCGCGGCGCTGGCCTATGATGGGATCAAGATCGTCGGCGCGCTGTTGCAGCGGTCGCAATCGACCGGGCAGCCGCCCTTCACGATCCAGAATATCGAAAACCCGACGGGATTTCGCGGGATGAGTGGGTTGTTCCGCTTTCTGCCAAGCGGGGCGAACCAGCGGTTGCTGTCGATCCTGAAAGTTGGGCGGCGGCAGTTTGAGGTGGTCGATCCGGCCCCCACGACCTTTAGCCGCCGGATCACCAGCATCACCGGGTACAGTCAGTGACGAAGCGGTCGGCGGTCGCCTTTCGCGACGCGGCGACCACGCCGCCCGATACGGGTTTTCCCGCTAGCCCAACGCCGGAGGATATCGCCGCCTATGAACGGGCGGTGGCGGAAGGGGCGGCGGCGCCCAAAGCCCTGCTGGACCTGCTGAATACCGGCATTGCCCGCACGCGCGACGCTTTCGAGGGGCGGCGGCTTGGCGGGATCGAGGCGGGAATCGCGCTGACAAAGTTGCAGGACCATGTCGTCACGGCGATGTTTGACGAGGCGCATCGCGTCTTTCCCCTGCCCCACCCCACATCATCCGAACGGGTGGCGGTGGTGGCGGTGGGTGGATACGGGCGCGGGCTGCTGGCCCCCGGCTCGGATATCGACCTGCTATTTCTGACCCCCTACAAGCGCACCGGATGGACCGAGAGCGTGGTGGAGACGATCCTGTATGGCTTGTGGGATCTGAAACAAAAGGTCGGGCAGGCGACGCGATCGATTGACGATTGCATCCGTCTGGCCCGCGAGGACATGACCATCCGCACCTCGCTGCTGGAAACGCGGCTGATCTGCGGCGATGTCGCGCTGTACGAGGATATGCGCGCGCGGCTATGGGCCGAATTGTTCGAGGGGACGGAAACCGAATTCGCCGTCGCGAAGCTGGACGAACGGCGGGCGCGGCACGAGCGGGTCGGGGATTCGCGCTATCTGCTGGAGCCGAATATCAAGGAGGGCAAGGGCGCGTTGCGCGACCTGCACTCGCTGTTCTGGATCGGCAAGTACCTGTATCATGTGCAGGAACCCGAAGACCTGATCGGCCACGGGGTCTTTACCCAAGGGGAATTGGGGCGGTTCAAGGCGTCGGAGCGGTTTTTGTGGTCGGTGCGGTTCTGGCTGCATTACCTTGCCGGGCGGGCGCAGGAGCAACTGACCTTTGACAAGCAGATCGAAATCGCGGAGCGCATGGCCTATGCCGGGGACGGGGGGCAAAGCGCGGTCGAGCGGTTCATGGGGCATTACTTTCGTGTGGCCAAGGAAACCGGCGACCTGACGCGCATCTTTTGTGCCGCGCTGGAGGCCCAACAGATCACGCCCAAGCGCCGCACCTCGCGCGGGTTATTCGGCATGTTCGGCGGACAGGGCGATACGGACGCGATGCGGCTGGAGCATGGGCGCATTCTCGTCAGTGATCCGGCAGTGTTCCGTGATGCACCCATCGAGATATTGCGCGTCTTCGATACGGCGGTGCGCAGCAATGGGACGATCCATCCGGCGACGTTGAAATTGATCCGCCGCAACCTGTCGCTGATCGACGATGTGCTGGTGGGCGACCCGGATGCGAATGCGCTGTTCCTGAGCATCCTCTACGATTCGCCCGACCCGGAACGGGCGCTGAAACTGATGAACGAGGCCGGGGTTCTGGGGCGGTTCATCCCCGAATTCGGGCGCATCGTCTGCATGATGCAGTTCAACATGTACCACCATTACACGGTGGATGAGCATACGATCCGCGCGGTCGGGCATCTGGCCGCCATCGACCGGGGCGAGCGGGCCGAAGACACGCCCTATGCCACGAAGATCATGCGCTCGCCCATCGACCGGCGGGTGCTGTATGTCGCCATGCTGCTGCATGATATCGGCAAGGGGATGCCGGAGGATCACTCGATCACCGGCGCGCGGATTGCGCAGGATGTCTGCCCCCGGCTGGGATTGTCGGAGACGGAGACGGAAAAGGTCGTGTGGCTGGTGCGCCATCACCTTCTGGCCTCGGATACCGCGCAGAAGCGCGATCTGGCCGATGCGAAGACGATCCGCGATTTCAGCGATACGATGCAAAGCCGCGAGATGCTGGACCTGTTGTTCGTGCTGACCGTCTGCGATATTCGCGCCGTCGGCCCCGGCGTTTGGAACGGGTGGAAAGCAACGCTGCTGCGGACGCTCTACTCCGAGACCGAAGCCGTGCTGACCGCCGGGCACGGGGCGCTGTCCGAAAGCCGCCGGGAGCGGATCGAACAGGCCAAGGATGCGCTGCGTGACCGGCTGGCCGGGTGGGACGATGCGTTTCTCGATGCGTTTCTGGAGCGGCATTATCCGCCCTATTGGCTGGGGCTGGACGACGAGGTGCATGAGGTTCATGCGCGGATGCTGCGCGACAAGAGCGAGGATGGACCCGCAATCGACGTGTCGGGCGATGCCTCGCGGGCGGCGACGCGCCTGTCGATGGCGATGGTGGATCATCCGGGGCTGTTCTCGCGGATTACGGGGGCGGTGTCGCTGGCCGGGGCGTCGATCGTGGATGCGCGGACCTTCACCACGACCAACGGGATGGCGCTGGCGACGCTGTGGCTGCAAGGCAAGGACGGCGAAGCCTATGACGACCCGGATCGGCTGACGCGGTTGCGGGCGACGATTTTGAAGGTGTTGCAGGGCGATATCCGGCCCCATCTGGCCATCGAGGCGCGCAAGGGCAAGGCGCTGTCGGCCCCCGAAGAGAACTTCCATGTGCCGCCGGGGGTGCGGATCGACAACACGGCGTCGGAGCTGTTCACCGTGATCGAGGTGACGGGGCGCGACCGGCTGGGGCTGGTGCATGATCTGGCCCATACGATTACGGGCCAGCGGTGCAGCATCTTCTCGGCGGTGGTGGCGACCTATGGCGAGCGGGCGGTGGATACGTTTTACGTGAAGGACATGTTCGGGCTGAAAATCACCAGCGAAACGCGGCAGGCGAGCATCTCGAAGGCGCTGATGACGGCATTGGCGGGTGAGGAGTGAACCGACTGTGTGAAGCGGGATTCCTGCCCCTCCCCCCCTCGTGGGGGGAGGTCGGGAGGGGGGTGTCGCATCGCAGAAGCGACAAGGCGGGCAGCGAGATCGCACCCCCCTCCCCAGCCCTCCCCCACAAGGGGGGAGGGGGTAATCCTGCACTTTCGGCATTATCGGACTTAACCCCATGAGCCTTGGGCGCGGGTTTTTGACCGTTGGCGGCATGACGCTGATCTCGCGGCTGTTGGGGCTGGGGCGGGAAGTCATCATCGCGGCCACCCTTGGGGCGTCGGATGCCGCCGATGCGTTCTATGCGGCGTTTCGGATGCCCAACTTGTTCCGCCGGGTCTTTGCCGAAGGGGCGTTTGCCATCGCCTTCGTGCCGCTATTCACGAAAAGCCTGACCGATGGGGAGGCGCAAGCGAAGCGGTTTGGGGAGGAGGCGTTGGCGATGCTGGCCAGCGCGCTGTTCGTCTTCACGCTGATCGCGACGCTGGCCATGCCGGTGCTGATGCTGGTGCTGGCCGCCGGGTTTACGGAGGAGCCGGATAAGTACGACCTGACGGTGCTGCTGGGGCGGGTGATGTTTCCGTACCTGTTCCTGATCTCGCTGACGACGCTGTTCAGCGCGGTGCTGAATGCGTTGGGCAAGTTCGCGGTGGCGGCGGGTGCGCCGATCTTGCTGAACATCTTCATGATTTCGTTCTCGCTGGCGGCGGTGGGCTTGGGCGGGCAGATCGAGCTGTGGCTGTCGGTGGGGGTCGCGCTGTCGGGGATTGCGCAGCTATGGCTGGTGGCGGGGGCCGCAAAGCGGGCGGGGATGACGTTTCGGCTGCGCCGCCCGCGCATTACGCCCGACATGAAGCGCCTGCTGTTGCTGGCCGCGCCCGCCGCGCTGGCCGGGGGGGCGATGCAGATCAACCTGATGGTGGGGTCGATCATCGCTTCGTTCTTTGACGGGGCGGTGGCGTGGCTGACCTATGCGGACCGGTTGTATCAATTGCCGCTCGGCGTCGTGGGCATCGCGGTGGGGATCGTGCTGATGCCCGACCTGTCACGGCGGCTGAAGCTGGGGGATCGGAGCGGCGCGGCGGCATCGCTGAACCGGTCGGCGGAGTTTGCGCTGGCGTTGACGCTGCCCGCCGCCGTGGCGCTGGTGCTGATCCCGACCGAGGTGGCGCGGGCGGTGTTCGAGCGGGGGGCCTATACCGCTTTCGATGCGGGGCAGACGGGGATGGCGGCGGCGCTGTTCGCGCTGGGCCTGCCCGCCTTCGTGCTGAACAAGACGCTGACGCCCGCGTTCTTTGCCGATGAGGACAGCAAGACGCCGCTGCGCCTGTCGCTGTGGTCGATGGGGATCAACACGGTGTTGGCGCTGGCGGGGGCGTGGAGTGTGGGGTGGCTGGCGATTCCGGTGGCGACGTCGATTGCGGCCTGGATCAATACCGCGTGGCTGTGGATTTTGCTGCGCAAGCGCGGCTATGCGATGGATGCGCGGCTGGCGCGGCGACTGCCCCGGCTGGCGATGGCGAGCGTCGTGATGGGGGCGGCGGTGTGGTTCGGGGCGCTGGCGACGGCGGATTTGTTCGAGAGCGTCTGGGCGCGGGTGCCGGTGCTGCTGGCGCTGGTGATCGGGGGGATGGCGGTCTATGCGGTGGCGGCGCGGGCGCTGGGGGCGTTTACGCTGGCGGAGTTGAAGGTGGGATTGCGTCGCACTTGACCCGGCCCGATTGTGGCGCAGGTCAAGGGCCATGTTCAACCGGAGACGTGACCCATGATCCGTATTCTCGCCCTTGCCCTGCTGCTGCCCGGTGCTGCCTTTGCGCAGTCATCCGACTTTCCGACCAATATCCCCGACGATATCGACCCGTCGATCTTCATCGGCGCGCCGCTGCTGTCGAATCAGGAGAAATACGAGCTGACCAAGGCACCGCGTTTTCAGTTTCAACAAACCGATCTGCTGGTCGTCGGTGAGGGCGATGTGAAGGACGCCGCCGAATGGAGCGAGGCGGACCGGGCCGCCTGTGCCGCATCGGGGGGCGAAGTGCTGCCCCTGACCGCCGGGCGGGCCATGTGTTTTCGATTCTGAAGGGACATCAATAGCCATCTTGGCAGACTTTTTTGCCGTTATGCCGGCCCATGCCTATATGGTCGGCATGAAAACCCGATGCGAACAGCCCGCCGATAGCGCCCTATGAGTCTTGCAACACACATGCGCGTCTCCGCATTGTTGCAAATATGCCACGCGCAGGGCGAGGGGGCATATGTCATGCGCAAGGGTGATCGGACGGCGGGGGCGCTGTTGATCCGACAGAATCACTGTAACGGCACCAGCACACTGTATGCCCGCCGCTATACGATGGAAAACGAGGCGGAGTGGCAACCGGTCAGCGATGACCCGTTCCTGCCCGATGCCGATATCGACACGACCATCGAAAAGCGTATTCGCACCGACCCCGACCTGTGGGTGGTCGAGGTCGAAACGCGCGATATCGCCAACCTACTCAGCGTATTTTGAAGATCTCGCGCTTGGATGCGGGAACGTGAAAATCGCGCGGAAAGGCAGGGATCGTGCGGGCCTTTACCCCTTGGGGCAGACAAAGCGGGTCGGTGATGAACGCGCCCACCAGCGTCTTGTTACTGAATTCCAACAATGCGCTGCACCCGGTCGGGCGATGGATCGCCGTGATATGCTCGACCGAGAAACTGGGCGCAACATCGGGTAGGCGCGCGGATGCCGATCCCGCGAAAATTCCGGCACATATAGCTACCGCCATCGAAACGCGGTAAGGACGAATCGAACGCCTAAACTCCGCCATGTCATCCTCCTCATACACTCGTTAACGCTTCAACTCAGTTACAACCCCAGATCAGCACAATCGCGTGAAAGCCCTGAGTCGAGATTGACAAAAGCAATCAACCATTGCGCGATCTGTTGTACATCGAACACAAGGTCGCGCTTTGTTCTCGACAGAATAGGCGGAATAAACTAACAGGTCGTCATGGACAACGAAAAAGAAACACCCAAGAAGGCCGCGCCGAGCGGAGCGGATCGCAATCCGGGCGTGATCGAGGACGAAACGCTGATTCGCGCTCTCGGTCGGCGCTATCTGACCTATGCGCTGTCGACGATCATGCACCGGGCGCTGCCCGATGTGCGTGACGGGCTGAAACCCGTGCACCGGCGGCTGCTGTTCGCGATGCAGCAACTCAAGATGCCGCCGGATGGGCCGTTTAAGAAATCGGCCCGCGTGGTCGGGGACGTGGTCGGCAAGTACCACCCGCATGGCGAATCGTCGGTCTATGACGCGCTGGTGCGGCTGGCGCAAGATTTCTCGGCGCGCTATCCGCTGATCGACGGGCAGGGGAATTTCGGCAATATCGACGGGGATAACCCGGCGGCCATGCGCTATACTGAATGCCGCCTGACGGGGACCGCGACCGCCCTGCTGCGCGGGCTGGACGACGATGCGGTGGATTTTTCGCCCAATTACGACGGGCAGGAAACTGAGCCGGATGTGCTGCCCTCGGCTTTTCCGAACCTGCTGGCCAATGGGGCGAACGGGATTGCGGTGGGGATGGCAACCTCGATCCCGCCGCATAACGCGGGGGAATTATGCGATGCGCTGCTGCACCTGCTGAAATCACCGGGCGCGTCGATCGAAAAGCTGATGGAATTCGTGCCCGCGCCGGATTTTCCGACGGGGGGCATACTGATCGAGCCAGCATCGTCGATGCTGGATGCGTATAAGACGGGGCGCGGGGGCTTTCGGCTGCGGTCGAAATGGCACAAGGAAGATCTGGGGCGGGGCCGCTACGAGGTGATCGTCACGGAGATTCCGTTTCAGGTGCAAAAGGCCAAGCTGGTCGAGCGCATCGCGGCCTTGGTGACGGAGAAGAAACTGCCGATCCTCGCCGATGTGCGCGACGAATCGGCGGAGGATCTGCGGCTGGTGCTGGAGCCACGGTCGGGCAATGTCGATGCGGCGGTGCTGATGGAGGCATTGTTCCGCCAGACCGATCTGGAAGTGCGGATTCCGCTGAACCTGAACGTGCTGGACGCGAAGCGCACGCCGCGCGTCATGTCGCTGGGCGAGGCGTTGCAGTCGTTCATCGACCACCGGCGCGACGTGCTGCTGCGCCGGTCGCGCCACAGGATCAGCAAGATCGACGCGCGGGCCGAGACGCTGGACGGGTACATCATCGCGTATCTGAACCTCGACCGGGTGATCGAGATCATCCGAGAGGAGGATAAGCCGAAACCCGTCATGGTTGCAGAATTTGGCCTTACCGATAATCAGGCCGAAGCGATCCTGAATATGCGGCTGCGTAGCCTGCGCAAGCTGGAAGAAATGGAGTTGCGGGCCGAACGCGACGCGCTGGCGACTGAACGCGAAACCTTGTCGGCGCTACTCGACGATGAGGCGGCGCAGTCGAAGGCCCTGTCGGAAGAAATGCGGGAGACGAAGAAGAAATTCGGGCAGAAATCCCCCGGCGGCGCACGTCGGACCGAGATTGCGGAAGCGCCGAAAGTCGAAGCGCCCTCCATCGAAGCGATGATCGATAAGGAGCCGATTACTGTCATCTGCTCTGAAAACGGCTGGATTCGGGCAATGAAAGGCCATGTCGCGCTGGATTCCGAGGTGAAATACAAAGACGGCGACGGGCCACGCTTTATATTCCACGCCCAGACTACCGACCGATTACTTATGATGGCGTCGAATGGTCGATTCTATACTATCGGGGCGGATAAATTACCCGGCGGACGATCGATGGGTGAGCCGGTTCGACTGTTGGTGGACTTGCCGAACGAAGAGCGGATGGTGGCGCTGTTCGCCCATAAGCCGGGGGCGAAGGGGATCGTCGCGACGGGGGCGGGGCGCGGCTTCGTGCTGTCGGAGGCCGATGCGCTGGCGCAAACTCGGACGGGAAAACAGGTACTTAACACCGATCCGCTGGCTCCGGCAGCGCTGTATCGACGGATCGAAGACGGCGACGATACGGTGGTGGTGGTCGGCGCAAACCGCAAATTGCTGGCCTTCCCGCTGGAGGAATTGCCGGAGATGGCGCGAGGAAAAGGCGTTTTACTTCAACGGTATAAGGATGGCGGGCTGGCCGACCTGCGCAGCGTTAAATGGGATGAGGGCCTGAAATGGACGATGGGCGGCGGCAACACGCGCCACGTCCAACCCGACGAATTGGCGCAATGGCGCGGCAAGCGGGCGGGGGCAGGGTTGATGGCTCCGCGCGGCTTTCCACGGGATAACCGATTCGATTAGATCCGTAGCGATTTCGGTTTCCCTCGGCGGTTCAACGGCATAGACGCGAGGGTGCCCATTCCCCGTGAAAGCCGTGCCCGTGCCCTTCCCTGCCCTACTCGCAGCCCCAACCTTCCTGCTGACCCTGACCGCCCTGTTCTGGGCGGGCAACGCGATTGCAGGGCAGTTGGCGGTGGGGCATGTGCATCCGTTTCAACTGGTATTGCTGCGCTGGATCATGGTGGCGAGCGTGCTCTGGGCAATCTATGGGCGCGAGGTGCGGGGGTATTGGCCGGTGATAAAGCCGATGTTCTGGCGGTTGGTGCTGCTGGCCTTCATCGGGTTCACGGCGTTTAACATCTTGTTTTACCTCGCTTCTGAGCGCACCACGGCGGTCAATGTCGGCATCCTTCAGGGCGCAATGCCGGGGTTGGTGCTGGTGGGGGCGATGCTCGCCTATCGCACGAAGGTGTCAGCGGTGCAGGTGGCCGGGGTCGTGCTGACCATGATCGGCGTCGTGCTGATCGCAACGCGCGGCACCCCCGCCTCGCTGCTGCGCGAGCCGATGAATAGTGGTGATGCGCTGATGCTGGTCGCCGCCCTGTTCTATGCCGCCTATACGGTTGCTCTACGCGAGCGGCCCGCCATGCCGGGGGCGGTGTTCTTCACGCTGCTGGCGGTATTTGCGGCGGCGACCTCGCTGCCCCCGGCTATTGGCGAGGCGCTGCTGCTGGAGGGGTATCGGATGCCGAGTGCGCAGGGTTGGCTGGTGACGCTGTATATCGCGATCTTCCCGTCCTGCCTGTCGCAACTGTTTTTCCTGCGCGGCGTGGATGCCATTGGGCCGGGACGGGCAGGGGTGTTCATCAATCTGGTGCCGGTCTTCGCGTCACTGCTGGCCGTGCTGCTGCTGGGGCAGGAATTCGCTTGGTACCACGGCGCCGCACTGGCCCTCGTGCTGGGTGGTGTGTGGCTGGCGCAGCGTAATCCGGCCTAGCCTGCATAGAATAGCCCTTGCCCCTCGCAAAACCGTGTTTCACAGTCATTGCGCGTAAATAAAACAATTCAGGGGAGGGGCCGGACATGGCCGACAATGGAAAAGAATGCTGCGGGCCGGGATACGCATCGCCGGCGGAGGCGATGCAGGCACCGCGCGAGAAACTGCTCTACACGGTGGCGCTGTATACCGGCACGGGCATCGAAGCGCCCGACTACCTCGCCACGGTCGATGTGGACCCGGAGAGTGACACGTATTGTCAGGTGATCGCGCGTACCGACGCCTCGGTGATCGGGGACGAACTGCACCATTCGGGCTGGAACGCCTGCTCCTCCTGCCACGACGATTCGAGCATGTCGCGGCGGTACATCATCCTGCCGGGCGTGCGAACGACGAACCTGAACATCTACGACACGTCGGACGCCCGCAACCCGACACTGCACAAGGTGGTCAGCGGCGACGAGATCAAGCAGAAGACCAACCTTTCCGCGCCCCATACCGTGCATTGCCTCGGCGCGGATATCATCATATCGATGCTGGGCGACGCCGACGGCAACGCGCCTGGCGGGTTCCTGCATCTCGATAAGGAATTCAACATTGTGGGCCGGTGGGAGAACGACATCACCGGCATGAACTACAACTACGATTTCTGGTACCAGCCGCGCCACAACATGATGGTGTCGAGCGAATGGGGCGCGCCGAATACCTTCATGCCGGGCTTCGATCTGGAGGACGTGGCGGCGGGCAAGTATGGCCAATCGCTGCATTTCTGGGATTTCGAGGGCAAGAAGATCGTTAAATCCGTCGACCTGGGCGAGGAAGGCATGATCCCGCTGGAGGTGCGCGGTCTGCACGACCCGGATTCTAACGAGGGGTTGGTCGGCATCACCCTATCCTCCAACGTCTTCCGCTACGCCAAGACGGCAGATGGCGATTTTGAGGTCGAGAAGGTGATCGATATCCCGACCGTCGATGTTGAGGGCTTCCCCGTGCCGATGCCATCGCTCATCACGGATATCTTGATCTCGATGGATGACAAGTACTGCTATTTCTCCAACTGGCTGCATGGCGACCTGCGCCAGTACGATATCTCGGATATCCGCAACCCCAAGCTGACTGGACAGGTCTGGATCGGGGGGATGCTGGGCAAGGCACCGGAGGTGAACGGGGTCGAGGTGCATGGCGCACCGCAGATGATCCAGCTTTCGCTCGACGGCAAGCGGCTCTACGTCACGACCAGCCTGTTCAGCACATGGGACAACCAGTTCTATCCGGGCATGAAGGACAAGGGCGGTCAGATGTTCATGGTCGATTGCGACACCGAAAACGGCGGCATGACGATCAATCCGGACTTCGTGGTCGATTTCGGTAAGGAACCGAACGGACCGAGCCGATGCCACGAAATGCGGTATCCGGGAGGCGACGTGACCTCCGACATCTGGATGTGATCGATGTGCTGTTGCGGCGGGGGCGGCCTCGCCACGGCGGCGGCGGAACAGGGGGAGCGGGCCATGCCGGGCCGCTTCTCGCGTCTCGTCGCCCTGATCATGAAGGTGCTGCACCTTGACCGACGCGCCTGATACCCACCGCGTTACCCTAGCGAACCGGGGCGGCGTGGTGCTGGAAGTGCGTGAGGACGAGCCGATCTACGATGCGGCGCTGGCGGCGGGCATCCAACTGCCCATCGCCTGCGCCTATGGCGGCTGCATCACCTGTGCGGCGCGGATGCTGTCGGGCAAGGTGCGCCAACCGAAGGGAACGGCGCTGAACCGGCGGCAATCGCGGGCAGGGTATATCTTGCTTTGCGTGGCGAGGCCCAAGGAGGATTGCGTGGTCGATGTCGGGGTGGAAAGTCACGGCGACCTCTATCGCAATCCTTTCGCCATTGCCGCCTCAACCTTCGAGGACTGACAGGGTGGCTTGTCCGGTAATATCACCATATTCTTCGATATTCGCTTGCAGACTCTTGTAGAACCATTCGAAATCGTAGGGTTGGTGCGAGTCTGTTCCCGCCCAGATGACAAAGCGGTCGACGATGCCTGAACCGCTTTCGGACTGGTCCTTGCTGAATGGCAGAGCGAGACGCCACAAAGTGTAGTCCGTGCCATCGCGGAGTTGGGGCGTCAGCACAGAAAAGGTCGGTAGGCCCGTGCGCTCACTCTCTTGGTAGAGCGCAAGGCACAAGTCACGGGTACCGTCTGTAAGGCAGTCATCGAGGTATTTTTTATGCAGACAGCCGCCGGTATACTGGCCTGTACGACCCCCATGCACGGCAACGAAATAACGCGGGGTCGAATCGTGCAGTTCGACGAGGCTGATGTCCGACATCCAAGCGCGCCACTCGATTGGCTTGAAATCCGACCGCTGCGGCAAGGGGCGCGTACCCCGAAGCCGCCGCCATAACTCAAGAGCACCGCGAGCGGCATCTGGCAGGGCGGGAGCGATCGCAGGGCGCTCGAACAGGATGGGTTGTTGCGAGTTCATGGCGAAAAAATACCCGCAAACCGTCAACACGGGATTATTGCCGTCCAGCGATATGAGGACAATTATTCCTTGTTCACCGTCCGCGCCCTTTTCGCGCCGCGCCGATGTCTCAAGACGAAATTGGCGTAGTTCCCGATGCGAGTTGATCGGCTATTGGTCTATAGCGATTTACGCTAAACCTGAACGATGGGTCGCGCCAATAGTGGCGTGAAACATGGCGCTTGGTGATTCAGGACAATCGCAAATCGCTTTAATAAAACTGGGAGGGTCGTTCATGTTCTGCGTATTGTTCGAGGTCGAACCTAAAGACGGGCAGGGACAGGCGTATCTGGATATCGCCGCCGCCATGCGTAAGCAGGTCGAATCCATCGACGGATTTCTGGGGGTCGAGCGGTTTCGCGATCTCAGCCGGGATGGTGCATTCCTGTCATTCTCGCGCTGGCGGGACGAAAAGGCGCTGATCCGCTGGCGCATCGACGCCAAGCACCATGTCGTACAGGCACGTGGGCGCACCGAAATTTTCGACGGCTATCGCATCCGCATCGGCGAGATGACCGCCGATAGCAACAGCGCCGAGCCACCCGCGCAGTTCCGCTACGACGAAACGGAGACGGGGGCGGCGAAGTCGATGGTTTTCGTGGAGCATGAGACGGGCCTCGACGTGGCCGCCCCCGGTGCGCTCAGTCATGTCACCTTCGATAGCGTCATGCGCGAGGGCCGGTCTGCAACGCTGACCGGCTGGCCGGACGATGCGACGGCGGCAGGACAAACGGTGCTGGATGGCGCGCATACGCGGCGATTTCGGATCGTGCGGGATTACACGATGGTCGAGCGGACCGAAGCACCACAATATTTTCCAGAGATCGTCTTCGCATGACAGCCTGTCCCTGATCGGCGAGCCGACCTACGCCACTCGCCTTTTGCCTTGTACGTATCCGTCATCAGATAGAGTTGACGATCCACATCAAGCTTTCTCTGCACTGCGAGATTGCGCATTTTTCCAACTCATTCACTGAACGTCAAAGAGTGGAAAATCGAAGGTAGGCTATCGATACGCAAATAAAACTTTAATCCGCAATACGGGGTGAAGTTTGATAAATTCCGGCTTCACAAGCTCCCCCGACGAACGAAATCATGGGTTTGTGGTTCCACCGGCGCAGGCAAAGCGCTATAGCACGCGCCGACCGCCCCTACACATGCGAGGCAGATGTGAGCAAGACGAATCCGGGCCGCTTCTTCGAGGATTTCACCGTTGGTGAGACGCTCGTCCACGCCACCCCGCGCACCGTAACCGAAGGGGATCGGGCGCTTTATACCGCTCTCTACCCCACGCGGTTCGCGCTGTATTCATCCGACCAGTTCGCCCGCGACTGCGGTTTTCCCGAAAGCCCGCTGGAAGACCTGATCGCGTTTCACGTCGCTTTTGGCAAAACGGTGCCGGATATCTCGCTGAATGCGGTGGCCAATCTCGGCTATGCCGAATGCCGCTTCCTCGCCCCCGTCTTCCCCGGCGATACGCTGGCCACGGTGTCCGAGGTGATCGGCGTCAAGCAGAACTCGAACGGCAAGACCGGCATCGTCTGGGTCCGCTCGACTGCCCGCAACCAGACGGGCGAGGATGTGCTGAGTTGGGTGCGCTGGGTCATGGTCCGCAAGCGCGATGTGGACGCCCCTGCCCCGGCGGAGGTGGTGCCTGACCTCGCGGCGGGGGTCGCGGCGGAGGATATCGTGCTGCCCGAAGGGTTCGGCTTCCAAAACTACGATTTTGACCTCGCCGGAGAGCCGTATCGCCTCGACGATTACGCGGTGGGCGAGGTCATCGACCATGTTGATGGCGTCACCATCGAGGAGGCGGAGCACATGCTCGCCACCCGCCTATGGCAGAATACCGCCAAGGTGCATTTCAACACCGAGGCGCGCGAGGGCGGCAAACGCCTGATCTATGGCGGCCATGTCATCAGCCTCGCCCGGAGCTTGAGTTTCAACGGGCTGGCCAATGCGCAGATGGTCGTGGCGATCAATGGCGGCAGCCACGTTGCCCCCTGCTTCGCCGGGGATACCGTCTATGCGTGGTCCGAGGTACTGGAAACCGCCAGCCTCGACACGCCCGGCGTCGGCGCGCTGCGCCTGCGGCTGGTGGCGACCAAGGGCCGGGCGGAGACGCCGGTTCTGCGCGGCGAGGACGGCAAATACGCGACAGGCGTGCTGCTCGATCTGGACTATTGGGCGCTGGCACCGCGCTGAACGCGGGGCCGGATGCCTGTCCAATTCTGACCAGGCAGATCGACGGTATCGCGAATCCTGACAACCGGGCGTCACCCCCGCCGAAACGCCCGGTTTTACCGGCTTTCGGGCGGCGGTCGTCATTGTTTCACGTGAAACAATCGGGCGACTCTCGATAAGCGCATTCAATCTGAGGAAGAAACCCTAACGATTTCAGTAGGTAATTCAATCTGCGCAGACGGCGTTTTTCGACCTCCGCCGACAGGACGACCATGTCACCCGACACGGCACACCGCCCTTTCGACGGCGAGCATAGAGCGTCAACCTAGGATTGCGCCCCTCGCCACCAGCGATGCCCCACCCTCGGTCCCTCCCCGTTTACGGGGAGGGACCGAGGGTGGGGCGCGCCAAAAGCGCGTGATCCCTCCGAGAAAAACATCTAGCAGGCTGCTGAGAAAGGGTTGGGAAGTCGGCTTCCCACCCCTTTCTCCAGTGTCATGCCCGCGCAGGCGAGCATCCATTTACCAGCAGGCCCCGAAGGCTCAGGTTCTCGAAAAGCCTGTGTAAAACAGCAATTTTTACGGTGATTGCAAAGAAAATCGGCTTTCCGGAATCTTTGAGAAATGGATTCCCGCCTGCGCGGGAATGACATCACTGAAAGGCCGCCACCCGCCCCTTCACGCAATCGCCCCGGAGGCCATCCCCCGCCGTGCCTCGGCATAGGTGACCAGCTTGCGCTTGTTCTCATCCCATAACTGCAACTTCACGCAAGC
>CALJIU010000240.1 GCA_937974055.1 uncultured Neomegalonema sp.
GGGGCGGTGATCGAGGCGGTGGACGAGGGCGCGCTGGCGGCGGTGATCAAGGTGCCGGAGGATGCGCTGCGGGCGACGCTGGCGGAGGCGCGGGGCTGTCAGGCGGGGGGCACCGATGCGTATGGGCGCGACTTCACCGGCCAGCCCGCGCTGACGCCGCCCTATGCGGCGGTGAAGGTGACGGGCGCATTGTTCCATACGCAGGGCGGGTTGATGATCGACGATTGCGCGCGGGTATTGCGGGCGGAGGGGGGCGCGTTCCCCAACCTCTACGCGGGCGGGGGCGCGGCCTGCGGGGTGTCGGGGGCGGAGATTTCGGGGTATCTGTCAGGGAATGGATTGCTGACCGCGATTGCGTTTGGCGCGGTGGCGGGGGAGAATGCGGCGAAGGGGATCGGGTGATTTTGTCACCTTCGGACTTGTTCCGAAGGTCCATCCATCGGATTTCGCTGCGATATGGATCGTCGGGACAAGCCCGACGATGACACGGTAGGAGAAACCCCATGATCCTCGAAGAACGCACCTACACCATCGCGACCGGCAAGGTGGCCGAATACCTCGCGCTGTACGAAGCCGAGGGCTGGGGGCCGCATACGCGGCATCTGGGTCAGCCGGTGGGCTGGTTCACGACCGAGAGCGGGACGCTGAATCAGGTGGTCCACATGTGGCGCTATGCCAGCCACGCCGAGCGCGAGGAAAAGCGCGCGGCCCTCTACGCCGACCCGGAATGGCTGGCCTTCATCCCAAAGACCTTTCCGTATATCGAGCGGATGGAGAATAGGCTATTGAAGGCGACTTCGTTTTCGCCTTTGCGGTAGAGGTTCTGGACGTCTAAGGGCACCGCAAAACCGACGGGTTTTGCGGCAGGAAGTATAAAAAGCTACCTAAGGAAGAGAACCGTATTCTGCGCAGCATGGTTGTGGTCAACGCTTGCCTTGGAAATGTCGTGGGATTGAAATTTTCAGATATCCCTCGATATTGTCTTTCAGTTCATCATCAATAGTGGTGCATCGAGATTTTATTTCCAAGATCAGTTCGTTGATTATCATCACCCCCTTGTTTACCGGATTTTGGTTTTCAAATTTTGCGGAGCTTTCGATCAGTTTATCAAAATTTTCCGCTGTCAGCGTGGAATCGGAACAGAAGTCGATATTGAAATGGCTAAACAAGGTATCGAAGGCTTCGCGCTTATCCGTAGCAGCAACTGCCAGCATATCAGCATTAGTCCAGCTCTGTGAGGCGCAACTTGCTGACCAAATTTTACGATACAGCTTTGTCGTAGGGTTTCCACCTCCGAACAGTGATCTAAACATGAAATTTATCCTTCTAAAAAGCCCCCTTTCTGTACCTATCATGATTAAAGTATGAACGGAGAAAGCGCAATATGCTCTCGACCTTCTCCCGTAAATGCTTCTCTACAACCCGGAAAACAACCGACGGTTTTGTAGCGGTTAAACCGCTGAGATCGAAGAAGTGATGTTACTCATAAAGGCCCTAAAACTATCGCAAACCGACTATAGAATCCAATCCACATCTTGTACTAGCGCCCCGCCCCCACCTATGAAATGAACGTCGCAACGACGACTCATTCCAAAGGGACACCACCATGCTCGACAAGCGGGAATTCTACATCGACGGGGCGTGGGTTGCGCCCAAGGCTGGCACGGATTTCGATGTGATCGATCCGTCTACCGAGGAGGCGGTGGGCGTCATTTCGCTCGGCGGTGAGGCGGATACGAATGCCGCCGTGGCCGCCGCGAAGGCTGCGTTTCCGGGCTGGGCTGCCACGCCCGTGGCCGAGCGGATCGCGGTGGCGGAGCGGGTGCAGGCGGCCTATGAGGCGCGCAAGGGGGACATGGCGCAGGCCATCAGCCTGGAAATGGGCGCGCCCATCGACATGAGCCATGTGCAGCAGGCCCCCACGGGCACCGGGCATATCGCGGCGTTCATCCGCGCGGCCAAGGAATTCGACTTCGACCATCCGCTGCGCGACGACGCGCCCGACACGCGCATCCTGTACGAGCCCATCGGCGTCGTCGGCCTGATCACGCCGTGGAACTGGCCGATGAATCAGGTGGTGCTGAAAGTGCTGCCCGCGCTGATCACCGGCTGCACGATGGTGCTGAAACCGTCGGAGATCGCGCCGCTATCCTCGCATCTGTTCGCCGAGATCATGCATGAGGCGGGGGTGCCGAAGGGCGTGTTCAACCTCGTCAACGGCGACGGGCCGGGGGTGGGGACCACGCTGTCGACGCATCCGGATGTCGCGATGATCTCGTTCACCGGGTCGGCGCGCGCGGGCGTGCTGATCAGCAAGGCGGCTGCCGATACGCTGAAGCGGGTGTCGCTGGAGCTGGGCGGCAAGGGGGCGAATATCGTCTTCGCCGATGCCGCCGAGAACGCCGTGCAGTCGGGGGTTATGCGGTGCATGAACAATACCGGGCAGTCCTGTAACGCGCCGACGCGGATGCTGGTGGAACGCTCGCGCTATAATCAGGCGGTCGAGCAGGCGGCGGAATTCGCCAATGGCCTGAGCGTCAATTC
>CALJIU010000241.1 GCA_937974055.1 uncultured Neomegalonema sp.
CAACACGATGGAGCATCTGGCCGCCAAGACGCTGGAACTGAACGGCATCGGCGTGTGCAACCTCAACCTCGACCGCACCATCGCCTTCGACCCCTATGCCGACAACCGCGACATGGGCGGCTTCATCCTGATCGACCGCCTTTCGAACGAGACGGTCGGCGTCGGCATGATCGACTTCGCCCTGCGCCGCGCGTCGAACATTCACATGCAGGACATGGTGGTCGACAAGGCCGCCCGCGCCGACCTCAAGGGCCAAAAACCCGTCATGCTGTGGTTCACCGGCCTGTCAGGGTCCGGCAAATCGACCATCGCCAACGCGCTTGAGCAAAAGCTGCTGGCCATGGGCCGCCATACCTACATCCTCGACGGCGATAACGTCCGTCACGGGCTGAACAAAGATCTTGGCTTCACCGATGCCGACCGCGTGGAGAACATCCGCCGCGTGTCCGAGGTCGGCAAACTGATGGTCGATGCGGGCATGATCACCCTCGTCAGCTTCATCTCGCCCTTCCGGTCGGAGCGCCGTATGGCGCGGCAAATGCTGGAGGAGGGCGAGTTCGTCGAGGTCCATGTCGACACGCCGCTGGAGGTCGCTGAAGAACGCGACGTGAAGGGCCTGTACAAGAAGGCACGCAAGGGCGAGATCAAGAACTTCACCGGCATCGACAGCCCCTACGAGCCGCCGAAGAACCCCGAAATCCGCATCGCCACGACCGACATGACCCCGGACGAGGCGGCGGACCAGCTCCTCGCCTTCCTGCGCGATAAGGGGTACCTAGCGTAAATACCAAACCCGCACCCCCGGACGCGCGAGGCGCGATCCGGGGCCTCGACGGAGAAGCCTGCGTATTCGGCTCTTCGCATTTCCGAGCAAAACGGGTTACCTTAGGCGGAAGGGGCTGAGAAAAAGGTACTGACATGTCCACTGCGGCGAAGGATCGACCCGTTAGCTATCAGGACGTGCTGGACGCTCCCGAAGGGATGCGCGCCGAGATACTGAATGGCGAGCTTGTCATGCAAGCCCGGCCCATGCCCGATCACGATCATGTCGACAGCGTCATGGGTACCCTGCTGACCAGTGCCTTCCAGCTCGGTCGTGGTGGTCCCCGCGATCCGGGGGGATGGTGGATCGTTCGCGAGCCGGAACTGCATTTCGGCGACCCGAATTTCCGCACGGTCGATCCAGACCTCGCCGGTTGGCGAAAGGAGCGGATGCCGGTCATCAGTCCCAAGAAACGCTATGATGTGGTCCCTGATTGGGTCTGCGAAATCCTGTCGCCATCTACTGCGCGAACGGATCGACTGAAGAAGATGCCACTCTACGCCGATGTCGGCGTTTGCTTCCTGTGGCTTGCCGATCCGGCAAACCGCACACTGGAAAGCTATACTCTCGCCGACGGACGCTGGACTCTCGATTCGATCTACGGCGATGAGGGCGAAGCGCTCATCCCGCCGTTCGAAGCCGTTCCCCTCCCGCTCGCCAATCTGTGGCTGCCGGAAGCAGAGTAACCTATTCCCCCGTCCATTCGGGCTTGCGTTTCTCGATGAAGGCGTCGATGCCCTCGACCGCATCCGCCGTCATCATGTTCGCCGCCATCGTCGTGCCCGCATCCGCATAGGCCGCGCCGAGGGGTTGGCCGATTTGGCGGTAGAACAGCGCCTTGCCCATCTTCAGTGGCACCGGGCTTTTATGCAGGATGCTGTCCGTCAGCCGCGCGACCTCCGCATCCAGCCCATCGGCGGGTACGGCACGGTTGATCAGTCCCCATTCGGCGGCGGTGGCCGCGTCTATGAACTCGCCCGTCGTCAGCATTTCAAAGGCCCGCTTGGGGTTCACGCTGCGACTCAGGGCGACCGAAGGGGTCGAGCAGAACAGCCCCAGATTGACCCCCGACACCGCAAACCGTGCGTCTTCGCTCGCCACCGCCATGTCACAGGTCGCCACCAACTGACACCCGGCGGCGGTGGCCAAGCCCTGTACTCGTGCGATCACCGGGATCGGCAGCGCCACGAGGCTTTGCATAAACCGCGAGCAGCGTGAAAACAGCGCCTCGTAATACCCCCGCTCCGGCGTCGCGCGCATTTCCTTTAGGTTATGCCCCGCGCAAAACGCCTTGCCCGCCGCCGCAATCACCAGCACCTTGAGGTCCGCGCGCCCCGCCATCTCGGCGATTTCCGCTTCCAGCGCGCCCAGCATCGCCTCGGACAGCACGTTATACTGCGCCGGATCGTTCAGCGTCAGAGTCACGGCCCCGTCCACCTCGTCACGCAGCAGGATCGTATTGCTCATGTCGCCGCTCCCCATCCGAAATCAGGCGTATCGCTTGCCGGTTCAAACATCGCCGACACCTCCGCATCCATCACCGCCTCCAGCGTCGGATGCGGCCAATGCGGGGTGCGGTCTTTGTCGATGATCTGCGCGCGCACGCCTTCCAGCATCGCCCCCGTCTCGATGAAACGCCGCGTAAGCGCGTATTCCATCCGCAACGCATGGGTGATGTCCAGCCGCGAGCCAAGCGCCAGCGCCCGGTGCGTCACTTTCAGGCTCAGGGGCGCGCCCCGCTTAATCGCGTCCATCTGCGCCCGCGCCCAGTCACCGCCATGATCGTCCAGCGCCGCTACGATTCCCTCGACACTGTCCTTGGCGAACAGCGTGTCGATCTCGTGCCGCGCACCAATCGCCGGCGTTTCGCCGCCCGGTACTTCGTGACAGGAATCGAGCGCCGCCTCCACCGCCTCATGTGGCCCATCCATCCAGTCCACGTTGCGCAGCCGTGCCTCCAGCGCACCCAGCGCGCTAGACGCCACCGTATGCGTCGCCAGCCCCAGCCCCAGCATGTCGCCTTGACCCAGCCGCGCACCCGTCAGCCCCAGCCACATCCCAGCGGCCCCCGGCAGTCGCGGCAGCACATGGGTCGCCCCCACATCAGGGTAGAGGCCGATCCCGCATTCCGGCATCGCGAACAGCGCCTTTTCGGTCGCCACGCGATAGCCGCCATGCACCGAAATCCCGACCCCGCCGCCCATAACGGCCCCGTCGATCAAGCTGACATAGGGTTTCGGAAACCGTGCCACGCGCCAGTTGGTCACGTATTCATCGGCGAAGAAGCGCATCGGCCCCGCCGTATCCCCCGCCTTGCGCGCCTCATATAGCGCACGGATATCGCCCCCGGCACAGAAAGCCCGGCTCCCCTCCGCCGCCTTCAGCAACACGCCGCGCACCGCCGGATCGTCTCGCCAGACCGCCAGCTTTTCGCCGATGGCGGCGCACATGGCATGGGACAGCGCGTTCAGCCGCGCGGGCGCATCAAGGGTGATGGTCGCCCACCCCCCTGCAATATCGAAGTGTATTTCATCGCTCATGGCAGCAAATCTAGCGCCGTCGACAGCGTTTCGCTACCCTCAGCGTTCCTCGCCGCGATACGGTTCTTCATTGATGTCGGGTGGGTCGCAGCGACGCTTGCACACTTGCCGCATCATCATCGCCCCGACCAGCCCACCGACCCCGCACATGACGTAGGGGACGCTCAGATTGATAGCGTCCTTCGCCGCCTCGACCCCCATGCTGGCCAGCACGATCCCGGTCAACAGCGCGCCGATACAGGCCCCGCCAAAGAAAAACTCATCCGTCAGCATTTGCAGGCATCCCAACAGGAAAGCGATCAGCATCCAGAATTCCCAACGAAAACTCAGTTCATGCCAGTCGATTTCCATCTGCTATCCCCTCTTGAACAGGTCCGCTGCCTTCCCGAATGCATCTGCCAGTTCCGATGGTAATACCACAGTCCGGGTATTTTCGCCATCTGCAACCTTTGCCATCGCCTCGATCTGCCGCTTCCTGATCTCGAATTCCAGCGCTTCGGTACCATGTTCGGCAATCGCAACGGCCACGGTTCTGGTGGCAAAGGCATCCGCTTCGGCGAGGATGCGCCGCGCTTCGGCGGTCTTGCGCGCTTCATAGAGGGCGGCATCGGCGCGCAGTTCGACCGTCCGCTTCGACCCTTCGGCTTCGGTAACCGAGGCACGGCGCTTTCGCTCGGCATTGAGCTGCTGCATCATCGCCTCGCGGGTCGTCTCGCCCAGATTGACGTCCAGCACTTCGGCCCGCGTGACGTCGATCCCCCAATCCTCGGTCGCCCCGGCCAGTTGGATGCGAATGGCGTCGTTCAGGGCCGAGCGGTTCGATTGCACGCGGTCCAACTCGGTCGTCCCGATTTCGGAGCGGGCGATACCGGCCACGGTGGTCGAGACGGCGCGGTCGATATCCTTGATGCGATAGACCATACGTTCGGGGTTGGTGACGCGAAAGAACACCGCCAGCACCACCTCGATCACCACGTTATCGCTGGTAATCGCGTCTTGCTTGAGGTCCGACAATTGCCGTTCCAGCACATCGACCCGCCGCCGCACCTGCTCGACGAAAGGCACCAGCACATGCAAACCGGGCCGCGCCACTCGGCTGTATTTGCCCAGACGCTCGATCACATAGGCCTCCGACTGCGGCACGATGATGAAACTCTTCGCCAGCGCCAGCAACAGCAGCGCCGCAAAGACCAGCCCCATGCCGATACCCAAGAATTCCATGCGTCGCCCTTTCAAGATCGCTGGCCAATACCATACGATGAAAAGGCTTTCGCGGGAAGGGGGTGTCGTCAGAGGGCGAAGTCTATGGGTCCGGGATACTCCGCGACGATGCGGTCTGCGGTGAGAAGGGTGATGCCCTCGATCTGTGCCTGCGCGACGAGCAGCCGGTCGAACGGGTCTCGATGGATCGGCGGCAGATTGCCGACGGCCACGACCTGCGGCCCGGTTATCGGCAGTTCCTCGTATCCGTGGGCGAGCAGTCCGGGGCGCACGACGCGCGGATCAAAATGAAAATCGGGATTGCCCCGACCATGCTTGATGGCGATTTCCCAGAGACTGACGACACTGAACACCGGAATATTGCCTTCGTCGCCGATAAGCGCCGCATGACGCTTTGATATCCGGTCGCGTTCACGGATCGACCAGATCAGGATATGCGTATCGAGTAGAAGCCTCACTTCTCGCCCGGCGGTTTGTCGAACTTGCCGGGGTTGCCGTAGAACATCTCCTCGATCTCATCCTTGAATGGCGTCTTGATGTCATCGGGAACCGTCCCGTAGCCTTGCATGAACCCCAGTCGGTCCGAGGCTTTCGGCTTTTCAGGCGTATCCAACGGAACGACGCGCACCATCGGTTTGCCCGCCTTGGCAATAATGAACGGTTCCCCCTTCGCCGCCGCATCGATCAGACGCGACAGGTGGGTTTTCGCCTCGTGGATATTGACCGTCAGCATTGCTCGCTCCAAGTTAGTTCAACCAACTTAGTTCATGCCCTGCCGCGATTCAAGACACCCGTTATTTCGTCCATGCGCGGAACAGGCGAATGGTTACGAAAACGAAAGCCACAAACCCGATCAGGTGAAAGACCGAGGTCTGAGGATCACGCCAAGTGGGCTGACGGATCAGCTCATCCAGCCAATGCGCACCGCCGACGAACACCAGAAAGATGACGGGCATGACGACCGTGTAGAAAATCCAGCCCTTGACGACAAGTGAACAGCCGCGAGGGGCGTCCCGTGCGAACCTATCGGCTTCACGATAGTTCGGATCGCCTTCGCCCATCAAATATCCAAATTCTCCACATTATGCGCGTTATCCATGATGAACTCGCGGCGTGGCTCTACCAAATCGCCCATCAGGTTCGAGAAGATGTTGTTCGCCTCGTCCACATGATCGACCGTCACTTGCAAGAAGGTGCGGGCCTCTGGGTCGAGGGTGGTTTCCCACAATTGCCCCGCATTCATCTCGCCCAAGCCTTTGTAGCGTTGCAGGCCGATGCCGCGTTCGCCCTCGATCATCACCACATCCAGCAGGTCCGACGGCGAGCGAACCGGGGTGCGCCGCTCTTTACGCTCGAAGGTCGCCGCCGTCGCATAGACTTCCGACAGGCTGTCAGCCATCGCGTGCAGGCGTTGCGCCTCGCCCGAATTCAGCACGGACCCGTCCAGCGTGCGCGTCTCGGTCACGCCGCGCACCGTGCGCATGAAGCGCAGCCCGTCGCCCGCCGTCGGCATCCCCTGCCAGCCGCGCTCCGTCTCCGGTGCGATGCGGTCCAGCCGTTCGGCGATGCGGTCGGCCAAGGCCTGCGCCGTCGCCGGATCGTTCAGCCCATCGGGGTTCAGCGCCCCGGCAATCGCCGCCTGCTCCATCACCGACCGGGGCAGGGAAGGGGGCAAATTCGCCATCAGCGCCTTGACCCGCCGCGCTTCTTCCACCACGCGGGCAAGGTCTGGCCCGGCCAGCACCTCGCCACTCGCCAGCGACAGCCCGGCGGCCTCGATTCCGGATTCGACCAAGTAATCCTCCAGCGCCTTCTGGTCCTTCAGATAGACCTCCGATTTCCCCCGCGCGATCTTGTACAGGGGCGGCTGGGCGATGAAGAGATGCCCGTTCTCGATCAGCTCCGGCATCTGGCGATAGAAGAACGTCAGCAGCAGGGTGCGGATGTGCGAGCCGTCCACGTCGGCATCGGTCATGATGACGACCTTGTGGTAGCGCAGTTTGTTGAGGTCAAATTCCTCGCGCCCGATGCCCGTGCCGAGCGCCGTGATCAGCGTGCCGATCTCTTGGCTACCCAGCATCCGGTCGAACCGCGCCCGCTCCACGTTCAGGATTTTCCCGCGCAGGGGCAGCACCGCTTGGTTCGCCCGGTTGCGGCCCTGCTTGGCCGATCCGCCCGCCGAATCGCCCTCCACGAGGAAAATCTCGGCCTTCGCCGGGTCGCGCTCC
>CALJIU010000242.1 GCA_937974055.1 uncultured Neomegalonema sp.
CTCTGGCGCGAATGTCCGGTCCGGCGTCATCACCTCCACCCTGGACCCTGCCGCCGCCGCGACCTCCGCCGCTTGCAGGGCAGGGTGGTCGCCGCTTTCGTCGTAGATCAGCACGTGTTGTGCGGGTTTTACATCGCCCGCAATCATGTCCCACGCCGTCACCACATGCTGTGCATCCTCGCCCGTTTCGTACAGTTCGATATTGGGCACACCCCCGGTCGCGACGATCACGACATCGGGGTTCAGCGCGGTTACATCCGCCGCTTCGGCCCACGTGTTGAAGTGAAACACCACGTCCCGCGCCGCACATTGCGCCATCCGCCATTCGATGATCGAGATCATCTCCCGCCGCCGCGCGCTTTGTGCCGTCAGCCGCACCTGCCCGCCGGGATCGGGCTGCGCCTCGAATACTACGACGTCATGACCCCGCTCGGCAGCCACCCGCGCCGCCTCCAACCCCGCAGGGCCAGCACCGATCACCACCACCTTCCGCGCCACCTCGGCACGCGGAATGTCATGCGGCATCGTCAATTCGCGCCCCGTGGCCGCGTTGTGGATGCACAACGCATCCCCCGCCTGATAGATGCGGTCCAGACAATAGGTCGCCCCCACGCAGGGCCGGATATCCTCCTCGCGCCCCTCCATGATCTTTCGCACCACATGCGGGTCCGCCATATGCGCGCGGGTCATCCCCACCATGTCCAGCAGCCCCGCCTCGATTGCATGGCGCGCCGTGGCCACATCCGGTATCTTCGCGGCATGGAAGGTCGGCATCCCGGTCAGCTTTCTGACCTCGCCCGCAAAATCCAGATGCGGCGCGTTCTTCATCCCCTGCACCGGAATCACATCCGTCATCGCCGGATCGGTATGAACACGCCCCCGGATCACGTTCAAAAAGTCCAACTGCCCCGTCTCGGCCAGGATCTTCGAGATTTTCAGGCCATCCTCGGCGTCGATGCCGCCCCTTTGCGCCTCATCCGCCGTGTAGCGGAAGCCGACGATGAATTCCGCCCCCACCCGCTTGCGTACCGCCGCCAGCACATCCAGCGGAAACCGCATCCGGTTTTCCAGCGTATCGGCCCCATACGGCCCGGTCAGATCGTTCGTCAGTGGCGACCAGAATTGATCCAGCAGGTGCCCATAGACCTGCAATTCGACCCCATCCATCCCCCCGGCTTGCATCCGCTCGGCGGCATCGGCGAAATCCCCGATGATCCGTTCGATATCCCAGTCCTCGGCCATCTTGGGAAACGCCCTATGCGCCGGTTCGCGGTGCTTCGATGACGATACCGACGGCAGCCAATCCCCCTTGTTCCACGTCGTCCGCCGCCCCAGATGCGTCAACTGGATCATCACCGCGCAGCCATGCTCGTGGCAGCCATCGGTCAGGTTCTGAATCCACGGCACGACCTCATCCTTGTAGGCCAGCACGTTATTGAAGACCGGCGGGCTGTCCTTCGACACCGCCGCAGACCCCGCCGTCATGGCCAGCGCCACCCCCGCCTTGGCCCGTTCCTCGTGATAGGCGCGATAGCGTTCCTTGGGCATCCCGTCTTCAGGATAGGCGGGTTCATGGCTGGTCGTCATGATTCGGTTTTTCAGCGTCAGGTGTTTCAACTGATAGGGTTGAAGCAGCGGGTCCGTGCTCATCCGGGCCATCCTCCGATCAGGGTTCTTGCGACACGATATCGGGATCGACCCAAACCAGCACTTGATTGAATCCGCCCGCTCCTCCATATTTAGAACAATTCTAAACAAGGACCGCAAGCGATGTTCATCCAGACGGAAGCGACACCCAACCCGTCGACGCTCAAATTCCTGCCGGGCCGCTCGGTCATGGCCAGCGGCACTGCCGATTTCACCGATGCGACGGGGGCCGAAAACTCCCCGCTGGCAACGCGCATTTTCGCCGTCGATGGCGTGCAGGGCGTGTTCCTCGGTCCCGACTTCATCTCCGTCGCCAAGGGCGAGGCCGATTGGGCGCATATCAAGCCCGCCATCCTCGGCGCGATTATGGAGCATTTCACCTCCGGTCAGCCGGTCATGGCCGATGACGCACAGGAAACCGGCGGCCATGCCGAGCATGACGGTCCCCACGGGGCCATCGTCACGCAGATCAAGGAACTGCTCGATACCCGCGTGCGCCCCGCCGTCGCGCAGGATGGTGGCGACATAACCTTCCACGGCTTTGACGAAGGTATCGTCTATCTGTCGATGCGCGGTGCCTGCGCCGGGTGTCCAAGCTCGACGATGACGCTCAAGATGGGCATCGAGAACCTGCTGCGCCATTACATCCCGGACGTCTTGGAAGTGCGCCCCGTCCCCCAATGATCGTCCTCGGCATCGATGCCTGTTTGGGCCGCTGCTCCGTGGCGCTGATATCGCAGGAGGGCGTCCTCGCCTCTGCGAGCGAAGACATGGCACGCGGCCATGTCGAACGCCTCGCCCCGATGGTGGGCGAGGTCTTGGCCGAAGCCATCGCCCCGACCGCCATAGACCGCATCGGCGTCACCTGCGGTCCCGGTGGCTTTACCGGCGCGCGCCTCGGCGTTTCCTTCGCTCGCGGCCTTGCCCTTTCGACCGGCGCGACCGCCATCGGCATTTCGACCCTCGAAGCCCTCGCCACCCCCGGCAAAACCCTCGTTGCTCTCGATGGTCGTCGCGGCGATCTCTTCGTCCAAGTCTTTGCAGACGGCACCCCGCTCACCGCCCCTGAATCGATCCCGACCGACACCCTCGCCGCCCACGCCACCCGCCATGCTGTAGCAACGATCATCGGTCCCGACCCACTGCCCCCCATCGATGGGGTGACGGTCGCCCGTCTCGCCATGACCCGTAGCGGCCCCGATGGTCCCCCGCGCCCTCTCTACCTACGCGCCCCCGACGCAAAGGCAGCCGCGCGGCCCGTATTACGGTGATAACTCTCTACGAAGGCCCCCCCGACGCCATTGCCGCCCCCGCCGCCGCCCTTCAGGCCCGCGCCTACGCATCGACCGGAATGCGCGCATGGAGTGCGCAGGAATTCATATCCCTCCTGTCGAATTCCTGTAATCGCCTGTACATATCCAACGAAAATTCAGCGCCAAAAACATCCTTAAACGGGTTTTTGTTCGCGACTTTTATTGCAGGCGAGGCCGAAATCCTATCTTTGGCGGTCGATACCCGGCATTTACGCACCGGAATCGCATCACAACTTGTTGAGGCGATGATCAGAGATTGTCGACGGGAAATGATCGAGTGTATTGTGCTCGAAGTTGCACAAAATAACCTTCCAGCCATGTCCCTGTATATATCATCGGGGTTCGAGGAAGTCGGTCATAGGCCGGATTATTATGCACTTAACGGTTGTTACGTTGGTGCTCACGTTCTCAAGAGATATATTGGCTCAAGGTGAAATGCCCTGAAATCGCGATGAAGAAAGTCTTTATTATTCGTTAACCAATTTTATCTTGAAGTTCCTGAAATAATCAATAAGTACGTCCTTGACGGCGCATATTGCCTTGCAAAATAACTGACATTCTACAGGGTTGTGTGTGCCAAGCGCGCTGTTATTAAAACTAATATCTTCGGAGCACTCGCTATGAGCGACATCACTATCGAAAAGACCGAAATCCTGCAGCTTACGTCTGATATCGTTTCATCGCATGTCTCTAATAACCCGGTCCCTCCGGGGGATCTTCCTAGCTTTATCGAAGCGATTTACCATACGCTTGACCAGCTTGCGAACGAGCCGGAAGAAGAGCCGGTTGAAGAACTGAAGCCCGCCGTGCCGATCAAGAAATCGATCACGCCCGACCACATTATCTGTCTCGAAGACGGCAAAAAGCTCAAGATGCTCAAGCGCCATCTCAAGACCGCCTACAATCTTACCCCCGAAGAATACCGCGAGCGTTGGGGCCTTGCCGCCGACTATCCGATGGTTGCCCCGAACTATGCGGCAAAACGTCAGGAACTCGCCAAGAAGATCGGTTTGGGCCGCAACCGCGCCGCCGCCAAGGCCTGATCCACTTTCACGACACGAAGTCTGGGGCGCGTCCGCATTGCGGGCGCGCCGTTTTTATGCTTTGGAACGGCGATGAATGCAGTAACGCCAAAGAAGCTGTTCATCCGCACCTACGGGTGCCAGATGAACGTCTATGATTCCGAACGCATGTCCGAATCCCTCGCGGGTGCGGGCTATGAGGCCGTGGATACGCCGGACGAGGCCGACCTCGTGCTGCTCAATACCTGCCATATCCGCGAAAAGGCCGCTGAAAAGGTCTATTCCGAGCTGGGCAGGATGCGTAAACTCGCCGAGGAAAAGGCCGAACACGGCCAGACCATGCGCGTCGGCGTCACCGGCTGCGTCGCGCAGGCCGAGGGCGAAGAAATCGTCCGCCGCCAGCCCCTCGTCGATCTCGTCGTCGGCCCGCAGGCGTATCATCGTCTGCCCGCCATGCTCGACGCTCTGGATGCGGGGCAGGGCGCGCAGGTCGAAACCGACTTCCCTGCCGAAGACAAGTTCGCCGCCCTGCCCAAACGCGCGCCCCGCGCCAATCCCAGCGCGTTCCTCAGCGTGCAAGAAGGGTGCGATAAATTCTGCGCTTTCTGCGTCGTTCCCTACACGCGCGGGGCCGAATTTTCCCGCCCCGTCGCGCAGATCATGGCCGAAGCCGCTCGCCTCGCTGAATCTGGCGTGCGCGAAGTCACGATGCTGGGCCAG
>CALJIU010000243.1 GCA_937974055.1 uncultured Neomegalonema sp.
GTTTGACGAACCGCTGTCGAACCTCGATGCCAAATTGCGCGGCCAGATGCGGGCGGAACTGGCCCTGATGCGCCAGAAGGTGCGCAAGAACATGGTCTACGTCACCCATGACCAGATCGAGGCGATGACGCTGGCCGACCGAATCGTCGTGATGAATGGCGGCTATATCCAGCAGCAAGGCACCCCCGAAGAACTGTTCAAACGCCCCGTGAACCGCTTCGTCGCGGGCTTCATCGGCTCCCCGCCCATGAACTTCCTCGAAGGCGAGATCACCACCGAAGCGGGCCGCGCGCAGATCACCGGCAATGGCTACTCCCTCGACCTGCCCGGCCCGGTGGCCGACGCCGCGATGGGCGCAGGCGCGCGGGCCGTCACGCTCGGCATCCGCCCCTCCGACCTGATCTACAGCCCCGATGCATCCGAGGGCGCATCGCTCGACCTGCGCGTGATCGTGGCCGAATATATCGGCGCGCAATCCGTGCTGCTGACCGAATGCGGCGACACGCAGATTTCCGTAGAACTGAAATCCGAAACGCCCATCGCCCTTGGTGCGACCCTGCGCTTTGCGGTCGAGCCGGAGGGCATCCACCTCTTCGACCGCGAAACGGATATCGCCCTGACGAATACCCACCCGATGACATAACAAGGATGGACATGATGATGAATCTGATGAAACCGGCGGCGCTCGCGCTGGCGGGTATCGCGTTTTCGGGGGCGGCACTCGCAGACCCTTACGACGCCTATCGCGGGCAAACCGTGGTCGCCAACTTCCCCGCCCACCCGCATTACGATGCGGTGATGAAGGTGCTGCCGCAATTCACCGAAGAAACCGGCATCAAGGTCGAGGTCGACCAACTCCAATATCTCAAGATGCGCGAGAAACAGACGCTGGAACTGACCAAGCGTCGCGGCGAATACGACCTCATCGGTTATGTCGTGTTCTCAAAGGCCGATTACGTCTTCGCGGATCAACTCGAAAACCTCGCCAAGTACTTCATGAACCCGAAGCTGGCCGACCCGACCTATGACGCGGACGACCTGATCGACGGTTACGTGCAGAATATCGGCGTCGCGGGCGGCACCAAGGGCTACCTGCCCGGCAAGACCGGCTCGCTGTTCGGCCTGCCCTTCGGCTCGGAAACCTCCGTCCTCGCCTACCGCAAGGACATCTTCGAGAAACACGGCATCGACGTGCCGGAGAATTACGACCAGCTTCTCGATGCTGCTTGCAAGGTACCCGAAGTCGAAGACGGCATGGGCGGCATGGCCTCGCGCGCGGCATCGGGCCACCAAGCGTCCCACGCCTTCCTGCTGCATCTTGCCCCCCTTGGCGGGCGCGTGTTCGATGACCAGTGGAACCCGATCATCAATAACGAAGCGGGCGTCGCGGCGGCCAATGCGCTGAAAACCATCGTCGATTGCGGTCCCGAAGGCTCGCAGACCTTTGGCCCATCCGAGGCGGCGGCGTCCTTCATGCAGGGCGACTCGGCCATGTTCATGGATTCCATCGCTTTTGCCGCGAATTTTGAAAACCCGGAGAAATCCAAGGTCGCGGGTAAAGTGGGCTATGCCCTGCATCCCGAAGGCGTGCGTCGCGGCTCGCAAACGGGCGGTTTCGGCATCGCGATCCCCAAGAACGCCGAAAACAAGGAAGCGGCCTTCCTGCTGATGCAGTGGCTCACCTCCAAGAAAGGCGATCTGGCCGTGGCGATGCAGGGCGGCAACCCCTCGCGCTTCTCGACCTATGAGAATGCCGACCTGAACGAGAAATACCCCTATTCGGCCACCTTCGGCGAAGCGCTGAAATACGCAGACCCCGACTGGCGTCCGATCATCCCCGTCTGGGGCAAGATCAACGCTGATATCGGCACGACCATGTCGAAGGTGCTGACCGAAGACCTCGACCCGCAGGAGGCGCTGGACGGCGTGGCCGAACGGGCCGAAGCGATCATGGATGATGCCGGGTATTACACCTGGCGGTGAGACCGATAACCCCTCCCCCCGCTTGCGGGGGGCCTCTCAGCTTGGACGACGACTCGTAGGCTGGGAGAACCCCCTCCCCGGCCCTCCCCCGCAAGCGGGAGAGGGGGAAGAAGGCCCGGCCCTCCCCCGCTCGCGGGGGGAGGGTGAAGAAGGAAGGACAGCCCCTTTGGGAACCGCCAACCGCCTGACCCCGTGGCTTTTCCTCGCCCCCGCCGTCGTGGTGTTGGGCATCGCGCTGCTGTACCCTATCGGCTACATGATCTACGCCAGTTTCCTGAGCTGGTCCCCCTCTGAGCGGATCGGGGATGCCGAATGGATCGGCTGGCGCAACTACACCAATCTCTGGACCGACGAAGCCTTTCGCGAGAGCTTTCTGGTCACCCTCAAATTCGCCGCTGCCGTCGTAACCATCGAGATGGTGCTGGGCGTGGGGCTGGCGCTGTTGCTGGATCGCAAACTGCGCGGGATGACGGTGCTGCGCACCATCTTCATCCTGCCGATGATGATCGCGCCCATCGTCGTGGGTCTGATGTGGCGGTACATGTATCACCCCACCGTCGGTGTCTTCAATCGCACGCTCAAAAGCCTCGGCTTCGATGGCGCACCGTGGCTGTCGGATGGGACATGGGCGTTCTGGTCGGTGGTCATCGCCGATGTCTGGCAATGGACGCCCTTCATCTTCATCCTCGCGTTGGCCGCCATGCAATCCCTCCCCCGCTCCGCGCTGGAGGCCGCCGAGATCGACGGCGCGACCGAGTGGCAGAAGATCTGGTACATCAAGATACCGCTGATGATGCCGGTGCTGATCGTCACGCTGCTGCTGCGCCTGATCGACGCCTTCAAGGTACTGGAGGTGATCCTCGTGCTGACCAATGGCGGGCCGGGCCTCTCGACCGAGATCGTCGCCCTGCGCATCTTCCGCACGGCACAGGAATTCCAGGAACTGGGCGAGGCGGCGGCCATGTCGAACGTGCTGCTGCTGATGCTCATGGCGCTGACGATCCTGATGGTGGGGTATAACTGGTTGCAGGAACGGCGCGCGATGCGGTTGCGGGTCGTGGCGGAGACGGGGAAATGAGAAGTTTGACGATCAGTAGAAGCCGCGTGATAGCCCTCTCCCCGCTTGCGGGGGGAGGGTTGGGAGGGGGTTCCATCGACTTACACATCTGTTCAGAGAGATGGATAGCTCCCCCCTCCCCAACCCTCCCCTCACTGTCGTGGGGAGAGGGAGAAGAAGGAACGGCTCCGCCATGACCGATACCCGCCGCGCCAATCCTGCTTTCTACGCCCTGCTTGTCGCGCTGATCGTGATGTCGCTGGGGCCGATCCTGCTGATGCTCGCGACCTCGTTCAAGATGAATGTCGACGTCTATGACAGCGGCGTATCGGCCTTCTTCTTCACGCCGACCATCGCGAATTACGAGGAAGTACTGTGCGACGTGCTGTGGTACGAACCGGCCAGCGTCGATTACTGCGATCCGACCTTCGGGCGGGCCTTGGGCAATTCCCTCATCATCGCGTTGATCTCCACCGCCCTGACCCTGACCATCGGCTGCATGGCGGCCTATGCGCTGGTGCGTTTTCGCTTCATGGGCCGGGGCGTCGTATCGACCACCACACTGCTGATGCGGATGGTACCGCCCGCCGTGCTGCTGGTGCCGATCTTCGGCATCTGGACGTTCCAATTCGGCCTCGACCGCACGTTCAGCGGCATCATCCTCGTCTACACCGCCATGAACCTGCCCTTCGTTATCTGGATATTGCAAAGCTTCATCGTGCAGGTGCCTGTGCAACTGGAGGAAGCTGCGCGGATGGATGGGGCGAACCCGTTCCAGACCTTCTTTTTGGTCGTCCTGCCGTTGATAAAGCCGGGGCTGGCGGCGGCGGCCATCTTCACCTTTCGCATCGCGTGGAATGAATTCCTGCTTGCGAATGCACTATTGGGGCGCAATACAAGAACGGTGCCCGTGACCATCGTCAACTCGATCACGGAGTACGATATCAACTGGGGGGTGATCATGGCGACGGGGATGTTATTGGCGATACCGCCGATCCTGTTCACGCTTGTCGCCTCCAAGCAGATCATCACTGGCATGACGGCGGGGGCCGTGAAGGGATGATCGATCTGCTGTTCGCGCCCATCGACCCGACCCGCGCGCATGACGTGTCGCTTGGAATGGCATGGCACGGACGGCTCATGTTCCTCGCATGGGGCATCATCTGCCCCCTCGTTATCGTCAGCGCGCGATACTTCAAGATCCTCGACAAGCAGGCATGGCCGCAGGAATTGGACAACCGTTTCTGGTGGCGCTCGCACTGGATCGGGCAGACCTTCGCGATGGGTCTATCCTGCATCGGGCTGGCGCTGATCCTCTGGACGCCGGGATTGTCGGGCGAGGCGTGGCTGCACCGCGTGACGGGCTACGCGATCCTTGCATTAGGCTCGGTCCAGCTTCTCTCCGGCTTCTTCCGGGGATCGAAGGGCGGGCCGACGCATCCGTCATGGGACGGGACCGCGCATGGCGCACCCGATGACGAGCCGGTCCATGGCGACCATTTCGACATGACCCGCCGCCGCCTGCTCTTCGAGCGCGTTCACCGCACGGTGGGCTACACGACGCTGATGCTGGTCGCGGTCACGATCCTCAACGGCATGTGGGCGGCGAATGCGCCGATCTGGATGTGGGCGATGGTTGGCGGCTGGTGGACGGCGCTGATCTCGGCGGCGGTTTGGTTGCAACTGCACGACCACGCCTACGATACGTATCAGGCGATCTACGGGCCGAACCCCGACCTGCCCGGCAATCGGATGCCGCAGCAAGGCTGGCGCACCGTACGGCCCAGCACCATCATTCTGCCGCGCCAGCGTATCGGAGAATAACGTGTTCGGAGAGATGGAAGGCACCGGTTTCGAGGTGATCGACCCCGAATTCGAGAGTTGCTTCATCGGCCATGCGCGGATCGAGCGGCTGTGGACCGGGGCGCGGTGGTCCGAGGGCGTCGCGTATTTCGCCGCCCATCGCTACGCCGTCTGGTCCGATATACCGAACGAACGCATGATGCGCTGGGACGAAACGGACGGCTCCGTCTCCGTGTTTCGCGCGCAATCGAACAATTCCAACGGCAACACGGTGGACCGGCAGGGCCGCCTCGTCACCTGCGAGCACCTGACCCGCCGCGTCACCCGCACCGAGCATGATGGCAGTATCACCGTGCTGGCCGATGCGTGGCAGGGAAAGCGGCTGAACTCGCCCAACGACGTGGTGGTCAAATCCGACGGCTCGATCTGGTTCACCGACCCCAGCTACGGCATCCTGTCCGATTACGAGGGGCGGATGGCCGACAGCGAAATCGGGGCCTGCCACGTCTACCGCATCGACGGCGATACGGGCGCGGTCACGGCGGTCGGGACGGATTTCGTCAAGCCGAACGGGCTGGCCTTTTCGGCGGATGAAGCGCATCTGTTCGTCGCCGATACGGGCGCGACCCATGACGCGGGCGGGCCAAGGCATATCCGCAAAATGCGTGTCTCGGCGGATGGTCGCGCGCTGGAGGGCGGCGAGGTCTTTGCCGAGTGCACGAAGGGTCTGTTCGACGGATTCCGCCTCGACACCGATGGCCGCATTTGGTCCTCGGCGCAGGACGGCGTGCATTGCCTTGCAGCGGATGGGCGGCTGATCGGCAAGGTCCATATTCCCGAAATCGTCGCGAATGTCTGCTTCGCGGGACCAAAGCGCAACCGCCTGCTCATCGCGGCCACCACGTCGCTGTATTCGGTCTATCTGGACGTGACGGGGCTTGGCTGACGATCAAACGAGCGCCTCGACACCCTTACGCGACAGGATATCGAGCAAGCGGGCCGATGATCCGCTTGGCGTCTTTTTCCCCTGCTCCCACTGTGCCACGGTACCGGTACCGACATTGAGAAGAGCCGCAAAGACTGAACGGCTCATACATGCATCTGCCCTGATACGGCGGACATCTTCGGCAGTAATCGCCGGATTTGGCGACATACAAAGGGCCTCAACTTCCCTCAAAGACGCGCATTTCGGCCCGCGAAGACGAAGGCATCTATAGATTCCGCGCTTTCTCCCGCAGCATGAATTTCTGAATTTTCCCCGTCGATGTCTTGGGCAGTTCCTCGAAAATCACCGTTTTGGGCGTCTTGAATCCGGCGAGGTGCTGGCGGCAGAAGGCGATGACTTCGGCTTCGGTCGCCTGCGCCCCCTCGGCCATCTCGACGAAGGCGCAGGGCGTTTCGCCCCAGGTATCGTCAGGGCGCGCGACCACCCCCGCCGCGACGACGCCGGGATATTTGAACAAAACCGCCTCGACCTCGACCGATGACACGTTTTCCCCGCCTGAGATGATGACGTCTTTCAGCCGGTCGCGGATTTTCAGATAACCACCCGGATAGATCGCCGCCGCATCGCCGGAATGGAACCAGCCCCCTTTGAAAGCTTCCTCGGTGGCCTGCGAGTTTTTGAAATAGCCCTTCATCACCGTATTGCCGCGCAGCATGATCTCGCCTGAAACCTCGCCGTCATGGGCGACCTCCTCGCCGGTTTCCATGTTCATCGCCGTTGCGCCCTCGAACATCGCCATGCGTGGGCCTTGCCGCCCTTTAATCTCGGCGCGCTCCTCGGCGGGCAACCCGTCCCATTCGCCCTTCCAGTCGCATTGCGTGACATGGCCGTAGGTTTCGGTCAGGCCGTAGACATGCTGCACATCGACGCCCAGCGCCTCCATCTTGGCCAGTACCGCCGGGGGTGGGGGGGCGCCTGCGGTGAAGGCGTGGATGGTGTGGTCGAAATCGCGGCGTTCTTCGGGTTTGGCATTGATGAGCATTTGCAGCACCACCGGCGCACCGCCGAAATACTGCGCCCCGTGGTCGGCGGCGGCGTCGTAGATCGCCTTGGCCGATATCGCGCGGGTGCAGACCATCGTGCCCGCCTGTGCCGCCATCGCCCATGCATGGCCCCAGCCGTTACAGTGGAACAGCGGCACGATGTAGACGTATTTGGGATGCTTGGGCAGGGGCCAGCCCATGATCGTGCCGGTCGCGATCAGGTACGCGCCCCGGTGATGATAGACGACACCCTTGGGCCGCCCGGTCGTGCCGGAGGTGTAGTTGATCGCCATCGCATCCCACTCGTCGGCGGGCATCTGCCAGTCATAGCCGGGGTCACCCTGCGCAAGCAGATCGTCATGGGTCAGCGTGCCCAGCCGCTCCGCGCCACCGTACTCGCTGTCGACGATATCGATCACTTCCGGTGCGCCATCGCCGAGGATCGCGAGCGCCTGCTTCAATACGGGCGAAAACTGCGTGTCGCAGAAGACGAGGACGGATTCGGAATGGTCGAGGATATAGGCAATCGTATCGGCATCGAGCCGCGTGTTGATGGTGTTGAGCACCCCGCCCGCCATGTTGACGGCGAAATGCGCCTCGATCATCTCCGGCGTATTGGGGCAGATGAAGCTGACCACATCGCCGCGCCCAATCCCCCGCGCAACCAAGGCCGAGGCCAGCCGTATGCAGCGTTCGTAGGTCTGTCTCCACGTGTAGCGGCGCGCACCGTGGATAACCGACGGATGCTCGCCATGCACCTCCGCCGCGCGTCGCAGGAAGGACAGCGGCGTCAGCGGAATGTAATTGGCGGCATTCTTCTCGAAGGCATCGAAATCGTCACGGGCCATGCGGTCCTCCCCATCGTCTTTTTTCAGACGATAGGGCGGCCTATGCTCAAAGGAAAGCGCATCAATCGATGACGATGTCCGTTGCCTCAAAGACCACTTCGGGACCACCGACAGGGGCCGGGCCAAGGCTCATTATCCGAACCCCGTGATCGCCGCCATTTCCGTCGGCATCGTAGAACAGGCTACCGCCGATGCGGTACAGCAGATGATCGCCGTCATCCATACCGTCGCCAAGATCATCCGCCGATAGCCTACCCCGCTCCAGCCCTTCGAACCCGCTGCCCCGCAGGCGGATCGTATCCACGCCGGTGACAAAATCGACGATGAAATCGCCCCCCTCCTCCGGCGTCATGAAGCGGAAGGTATCGCGCCCCGCGCCGCCGATCAGGATGTCCTCGCCCAGACCGCCACGCAGCACGTCGTCGCCCGCACCGCCATCGAGGGTATCGCGGCCTGCGCGTCCGAACAGATGATCGTCACCGGCGAGACCAAACAGAGTGTCGTTCCCTAGGGAAATACCACCGCGCAAATCGTCATCGTGCCGCGACCCGGCAATCTGCTCAATGGACCAATAAATATCGCCCGCCGCATGGCCGGTATTGCGATCGAGATAGGCCCGGTCGATCAGGATACCAACGGCGCTGTCGCCGTATTCCGCGCGGTCGATGCCGTCGCCCCCATCAATTCTGTCGGCTCCAGCCCCGCCGAACAGGCGATCATCACCATCCATGCCCCAGAGAGTATCATCGCCACCGCGTCCCACCAGCGTATCGTCGCCGCCCAAGCCAAGCAGCCAATTGGCGTTGCCATCGCCGCGCAGATCGTCATCGGCGGTGAAGCCACTGAGGCTTTCGATGTCGATAAGCAC
>CALJIU010000244.1 GCA_937974055.1 uncultured Neomegalonema sp.
CCCGTTTCGACCACCACACCACTCCGCATGACTGCCAGCCGATCACATACCTGCGCCGCCACCCGCAAATCATGCGTAATGAAGATCATCGACAGCGTCATCCGCTCGCGGATTTCGTCCAGCAATTTCAGTATCTGCGCCTGAATCGAAACATCCAGCGCCGATACCGGCTCATCCGCCACCAACACATCCGGGTCCAGCGCCAGTGCACGGGCGATGCCGATACGCTGCCGCTGACCGCCCGAGAATTCATGTGGATACCGATCATAGGCCCGCTCATCCAGACCCACTATGTTCAGCAAGTCCCGCGCGCGCGCCTGCGCCGTCGCCGCGTCGACCCCTTGGATCATCGGCCCTTGCGAAATGATCTTTCCCACACGGGTACGCGGGTTCAACGACGCGAAGGGGTCTTGAAACACCATCTGGATACTGGCCCGATACGGGCGCATCGCTGCACGGCCCAGCGGGCGCAAATCGGTGCCATTGAGCAGGATACGCCCCTTCTCCGCATCGACCAACCGCACGACACAGCGCGCAACAGTAGACTTGCCCGACCCGCTCTCCCCCACGATCCCTAGCGTTTCGCCCTTGCGCAGTTCGAGCGTCACATCCTTCGCCGCATGAACGATCCGCTCTTTCCCGCCGAAGCCGAAGAAGCCGCCCCCACTGCGGAACGTCTTCGTCAGGTTCTCGATTTGCAGCACAGGCTCCGCCGCCTGCACGCGGGGCGGACGTGGCGTCAGGCTTGGCACAGCTTCGATCAGGTTCTGCGTATACGGATGCTGCGGATTGTTCAGCACCTCCTCCGCCGTTCCCGTCTCCACCATGATCCCGCCCTGCATCACCGCGACCCGGTCGGCGATATCCGCGACCACGCCGAAATCATGGGTGATGAACAGCACGCCGGTATTATGCGCGGCCTGCATGTCTTTGATCAGCTTGAGAATCTGCGCCTGCGTCGTCACGTCAAGCGCGGTGGTCGGCTCATCCGCGATGATGATCTTCGGGTCCAGCGCCAACGCCATCGCAATCATGGCGCGTTGCCGCTGCCCCCCCGATAACTCATGCGGATAGGCGCTCATCGTCGCCGTCGGATCGGGTATCTGCACATCGTTCAGCAGCGATAGCGCCTTCTCCTGCCGCTCTCGCCTGCGCATCTTGGCGTGAAAGCGGAAGACCTCATCGATTTGATCCCCGATGGTCATCACCGGGTTCAGCGCCGTCATCGGCTCCTGAAAGATCATTGAGATTTCACTGCCGCGTATCTCGCGCAGGCGCGCATCGGGCACTGTCACGAGGTCTTCGTCACCGAACCGGATCGACCCTTTCGCAACCCGCACATGCGGCTTTGGCAACAGCCCCATGATCGACCGCGACATCAGCGATTTGCCGGACCCGCTTTCCCCGACGACACACAGGATTTCATTCGGTGCGAGGTCCAGATCGACCGCTTGTACCGCATAGGGCCGCTCCGACCCATCGGGCAGGGCGACATGCAGATCACGGATTTCGAGGAGAGGATTGTCCTTCGGAGTATTCATGTACGTTCCCGCAAACGCGGGTTCAGGGCATCGTTCAGCCCCTCGCCAACGAGGTTGATCGCCAGCACCGTGACGAGAATGGCGATACCGGGGAAGGTGCAAACCCACCAAGCCGACCGTAGCAACGTGCGCCCCGCCCCGATTTGGAACCCCCAAGACATGATATTCGGATCGCCCAAACCTAAAAAGGCCAACCCGCTCTCAATCAAAATCGCCGTCGCCACCATCAGCGAGCCGATCACGATGATGGGCGACAGGCAATTCGGCAGGATTTCGCCAAGGATGATGCGGATATCGCTCATCCCTACCGTATGGCAGGCCTGCACGAATTCGCGGGTTTTCAGCGACAGGAACTCCCCCCGCACCAGCCGTGCGACGGCAGGCCAAGACACCACCGCAATCGCGATGACGATGCTCTCGATGGACGGCTTCATAATCGCCACCAGCAGGATCGCAAAGATGAAGGACGGGATCGTCTGAAACATCTCCGTCACGCGCATCAGCAGGTCATCGATGCGCCCGCCGTAATATCCGGCCAGCCCGCCCATGATCGTGCCAAACCCCACCGCGACCACCGTGGCCATCAGTCCGATTAGCAACGATGTCTTCGCCCCATGCGCAATGCCCGATGCCACATCGCGGCCCAGCGAGTCACTGCCCAGCAGAAATCCATTCTCACCGGGCGATGACATCGGCTTGCCGATCAAACGGAACGGGTCTTCGGGAAAGAAAAGCTGCGCCGTCGCCGCCATGAAGACGATCGCCAATAAGATAACGAGGCCCAGAACGGCGGACCGATTTCGTTTGAACAGGCTCCAAAACGTCATATCAGCCCACCTCGATGCGCGGGTCGAGCGACGAATAAATGATATCGACCACCAAGTTCACCGCCACCACCAGCAGCGCCGATAGCAAAAAGATACCCAGCAGCAAATTCAGGTCACGGGCGAACAATGCCTCGAAGGCCAGCATCCCCAGCCCCGGCCACGCAAACACCGACTCCACGATTACCGACCCCCCGATCAACGCCCCCACCTGCACCCCGGCCATCGTCACGACCGGCAGCAGCGCATTGCGCAGCACATGCACGAACATGATCCGGTTCTCGGTCAGGCCCTTGGCCCGCGCCGTGGTCACGTAATCCATCCCCGCCTGCTCCAGCATCGAGGCCCGCATCAGGCGCGTATAGAGCGCAAGGTAGAACAGCGACAACGTAACGGTCGGTAACACCAGATGATGCGCCACGTCCTTGATATTGGCCCAACTCCATGTGTCGTTGAAGGCGGCGACATTCTTCATCCCACTCGTCGGAAACCAGCCGAGATTGAGGGCAAAGATGACGATGAACATCAACCCCACCCAAAACAGCGGAGTCGCATAGGTAACGAGCGCAAAGATCGAAATCAGCGTATCGCGCCACGTATTCAGGCCCGTCGCGGCCAGCAGGCCGAGCACGATGCCAAAACCAACCGCCAGCAAAATCGTACTGACCATCAGCAGCAGCGTCGGCACGAACCGGTCGAGCACGAGGTCGAGCACAGGCATCTCATGCCGGAACGAATACCCCAGATCGAACGAAAATACGTTCTTGAGATACACCAGCAACTGCACCGGCAAGGGCTGATCCAACCCGAATTTAGCCCGCAATTCGGCCATGTATTCCGGGGTCGCGGACCCGGCTTCACCGGCCAGCACATCGACCGCATCGCCTTCGGCCATATGCAGCAAGAAGAAATTGACAACGACGATGGCAAGAACGATCGGAAGCGCCTGTAGCAATCTCTTGAGGACGTAACGAAGGCGACGTGCGGTTCGGCTCATGCGGCCCCTGATCTGAAAAGGGAAAAACGAAAAAACGCCGGCCCCGTGGGGCCGACGCGCGGCATGTCTGCCTTACTTATCGAAATAGGCTTCGCTGAACGAGCCGTAGGCACCGAGGGCCGAGGTGTCGTGATCCTTGAGCGAAGAATCATACACCGTCAGGAAGTTCATCTCGAACAGGTTCGCCACCGGCTTGTCGTCACCGAGGATCTTTTGCACGTCCGAATAGATCGCCGCCCGCTTCTCCGCATCCGGCTCCTGCGCACCCTTCACGAGCAACGCATCGAGGTCGGGGTTGGAATAGCGCGACGAGTTCACGAAGTGCGTACCCTGACGGATCTGGTCCGTGCCATAGTGACGGTGAACGCCCAGCACCGGATCGGGAAGCTGGTAGAAATAGTTGACGTTCATGTCGAAGTCGTAATCGGCATAGATACGCTTCAACCACGTCGGAACGTCTTCATAACGCAGATCGGCCTTGATGCCGATATCGCCAAGCGCCTGCTTCATGTACTCGCCCGCACGACGCCAATCTTCGCCATAGGGGATCAGGTCGAGGGTGATCGAGATATCCTCAGCACCCGCTTCTTTGAGCAGCTTCTTGGCCTCATCGACATTCGGGCCGCTCGGATAGTTCGCCGCTTCGGCATCGTGCAGGCCGGTCGCGCCGAAGTTAGAGGACAGCGCGCTCGTCGCGGGCTGGCCATAACCGAACCAGATGTTGTCGATCAGGAACTGCCGATCCAGCGCCATCGACACAGCCTTACGCACCTTTGGATCATCAAAGGGCGGCTCGGTGGTGTCGAATTCGATCAGCGCCATCGGGTTGATCATGCCATAGCCATCGGTTGTGACGCCGATACTGTCCATCTCGCGCAGGCGAACCGCGTCGATGTTCGGGATCGCACCGTAGGCACCGTAATGCACCTCGCCATTCTCCATCGCCGCCGTACGGGTGGAGGCATCGGGGATGAAACGGCCCACGATGCGGTCGAGCTTGGGCAGACCCTCTTTCCAGTAATCCTCATTCTTGTCGAGGCGGATATACTGGCCTTTCTTCCATTCCACGAACTTGAACGGTCCGGTACCAACCGGCTTATTGCCCAGTGGTGCAGAACGGTAATCCTCCCCTTCCAGCAAGTGCTTGGGGGCCATCGGGGATTCATATCCCGACAGGGCGCGCAGCATGTAGGGCGCGGGATTCTTCAGATTGAAGATCGCAGTATGCTCATCGGGCGTGTCGATGGATTCGACTTCGCGGAACGAGTTGGGACCACGCGGATGGATCTTGCTCAGAACCTCCATCACCGTGAACTGCACATCCGCAGAGGTGAACGGCTCCCCGTCGTGCCACTTCACACCTTTTTGCAAATTGAACGTGACGGTCTTGCCGTCTGCCGAAACCTTGTAGCTTTTCGCAAGCGAGGGCACCGCCTGCAAGTCCTTGTCGTAGTCGAGCAGCCCCTCATAAATCTTCGGAGCCATCAACCCAATCGGCCCGGAGGTCGACAGATACGATGCCAGCGAGGGCGGTTCAGGCTGAACGAGCATGACGAGCGTGCCGCCTTCGGCACGGGCCGCCGTCGCTGCGGCGACCATCGTGACCGCTGTTAGTGCGCCACTGATCCATTTGGTGATTTTCACTAGATTCTCCCCGGTATTCGGCGGCAATACGCGCGCCGGATGTTCCTTGGTGTCTGTCCGTGTGGATGAGCCTGCCCCAGAATTAACACTTCCTCAACCCTGTTGTGCAGGACATCGTATCTGATATCGAGTGAGGCGAGTGATCGACCACCTTCCGCCGGAGTCCGCCCATGACCGATGCATCCCACGACATTCCCTTGCTCGGTTATTCCGACAGATTATCAGCAAGACCGGGGGAAACGCTTGCTTTCAAGATATCAGCGACCTTCGAGGGCGAGATCGAAGCACGGCTCACCCGCTCCATCAGCGCCGACCCCAATCCGGCGGGTCTGGGCATCATTGAGCACGACGCCAGCGCCTTCTTCGCCGGACAGCGCATCACCGCACGGCACCAACCCTTCCACCCCGGCTCCTACGCCATAACCGATGAACCCGTTACAATCGCGGCGGATGATTCCATCACCCTCTCGGCGGTCGTCAGGCCCATGCTGGCGAAGGACACGGATCAGGCGGTCCTGTCCATCGGTACGTTCTCTCTCGTGGTCGATGGCTCCGGCGCGGCTGCGATCCGCTGCGGGGACACGCATATCGGCACGGGTGCCCCGATGACGCTACGCCAGTGGTATCGCCTGACCGCCAAACGCCTCGCCGATGGCAGTATGACCCTGCGCCAGACACCGCTGACGGCATCGAGTGGCGGCAATGGGCGCGGCGAGGGGCATTGCCCATTCGCACTAACCGGCCCGGTCGTCATCGCCGCCCGCCTCGAAGAGGGCACCCCGTGCGACCCCTTCAACGGCAAGATCGAAGCGCCGCGCATCAACCGCAATGGCGAACCGCTGGCCGTGTGGGATTTCGCCCAAGGTATATCCAGCCTAACCGCCCAAGACACCGGCCCAAACGCTCTACACGCCCGCCTCGTCAATCATCCCACCCGTGCCGTCACCGGGTCGGCATGGGATGCATCCGAAATGTGCTGGCGGCACGCGCCCGACCACTACGCCGCCATCCATTTCCACGAGGACGACATCTACGATTTCGGTTGGCAGACGGATTTCGAGTTCACGATCCCCGACGATATGCCCTCCGGCATCTACGTCATGCGGATCAAGGGCGATGGGCATGAGGATGCAATACCCTTCTGGGTCTGCGCCCCAAAGGGCAAGCCAAGAGCCAAACTCTGCGTCCTCATCCCCACCTTCACCTACACCGTCTACGGCAACCACGCCCGCCCCGATTTCGAGCCATCATGGC
>CALJIU010000245.1 GCA_937974055.1 uncultured Neomegalonema sp.
GCGATCGAAGAATCGCTGATGACGCATCCTTCGATTGCCTTCGTCGGGGCCATCGGCCAGCCCGATGCCTATGCGGGCGAGATCCCTTGCGCCTATGTCGAATTGAACGACGGCATGAGCGCGACCCCCGAAGAGATTATCGAGCACGCGGCCAAAACCGTCAGCGAACGCGCCGCCCGCCCGGTCTATGTCGAGGTGATGGACGAGCTGCCCAAAACCGCCGTGGGCAAGATATTCAAGCCCGACCTGCGCAAAAGCGCCATCACCCGCGTCTTTACCGGGGCGCTGGCCGAAAAGAACATCGATGCCGATATCACTGTCGAGAACGACAAGCTCAAGGGCCTCGTCGCCGTCATCGCACCAAAGGACGGCTCCGACCGCGACACCATCGCCCCCATCCTTGATCGCTTCACGGTCCCGTGGCGCATGAAGGGGTGACATCCGCATTGCGACGATGCGGAGCCTGTAGAGATTTGTGACAACCCTGAGCCATGTTTCGCACCGAAAGCTATGCGAAGCATGGCGCTTGTTGATCAGAGATGACCTCAAATCGCTTTAAAATTTAGATTTGTTAACCACGATACCGTAGGGTTGCGTCGTCTTTGCTACTCTACACGGATCGCGCGTTTATGTTCACTATGCCGAAATTCCCCGATGCGTTTGAGGAGGCAACATTCTGGGAGCGGCGCGACACGTATAATCGCACGATGCGGCGCATTCAGATGACCTTCGGCGTGGTCGCGCTGTGGAGCTTCGTCGTCATGGATTTTCTGATCGGTGATGTGCAGGCGATGCTCCTGATTCTCACGCGAACCGGCGTCGTTTTGGCCATGCTGGTCGCCCTTGTGGCCTTCTGCTGGGCGCAGACCCCCACCCAACGTGACGGAGCGATCTTCACCTATGGAATCATCGCGATCATCGGGGAGATTGCTTTCTGCGCCATCGCACCACCCGAAAGCGCCCATTTCTATCAGTTCGGCCTCGGCGTGGTCATCGGCTTTGGGGCGATTCTGGTCGTGCCGCGCTTTCGTGTCATTACCGCGATGTACGTCGTCACCATCGTCACATACGCCGCGTTCATCCCCTTGTTTTCCGGTACCGCGCTCGAAATCACGATCCACGCGTTGTTTGTCTTCATCATCGCCACCGCAATCCTGATCGGGTCGTTCGAGCGTGAGCGCCTCGAACGCATGGAAGCGCTTGCCCTGATCCGGATGAAGAAAGCCAATGCCGAAAGTTCCGCTGCCCGTGTCGAGGCGATCCATGCGCGTGACGCGGCGGTCGAAGCAAGCCGCTCGAAAAACCAGTTCGTCGCCAGCATCAGCCACGAACTGCGCACGCCCTTAAATGCCATCATCGGTTTTTCGGACATGATGAAGAGCGAGCTGTTCGGCTCCATAGAACAGCGCCAATACCGTGAATATGTCGACCACATAAACAGCAGCGGCCATCTCTTGCTCACCAATATCTCGGATTTGATGGACCTTGCCCGCCTCGAATCCGGCAAGCTGGGCTGGCGTGACGAGCATTTCGCCGTGCAGGACATGATGTCCGACGCGCTCACCACCTGCGCCGTCAATGCCGAACAGGCGGGCATAGCTCTGACACTCTTGCCGAACGATACGAATATGGTGGTCGCGCATGCCGACCCCATGCGCATCCGGCAGGCCGTGATCAACCTGACCACCAATGCCATCAAGTTCACGCCGGGCGGGAACGAGGTGACCTTGTCGAGCACCATCCGCGAAGACGGTTCTCTGGCGCTGACCGTGGCGGATACCGGCTGCGGAATGTCCGCCGAGGCATTGGAACAGGTGCGCGAGCCTTTTGCTCAGGGACACGAGGACAGCGAACGCAAGGGCGGCCTTGGCCTTGGTCTCGCCATCGTCTGCGGCATTCTCGACCACGTAGGGGGACGGCTGGAAATCGACAGCGAGATCGATGTTGGAACGACTGCAACGCTCGTCATCCCACGCGACAGGATTACCCGCACCGGCACAACCGTGGATTTCGCGGCGGCATAAAACAGCCCCTCGAAAATCGAGATCGAGCGCGGATGCCGCCTCCCCACGGCATCCGCAAGAAGATGCGCGTCCACGCGCTTGCCCGAAAAGCTGGACGACTCGCCTCTCCTTAACGTATCATACACATAAAGGTCGCAAAGACTTAACCATAAGCTCCGGCATGAGATCGGGGTCGAGCGAGCAGTGAACCATGATACCGCGCAGATTCTCCGATCTGCCCGAATACGCCTTTCCGCGTCTGCGGGCTTTGCTCGAACGCTATCCTGCGGGTAGCGAAACCATTGCCATGTCCATTGGTGAGCCTCGCCACCCCATGCCCGCCTTGCTGCATGAAACGCTGGCGGCGCATGGCGAGGGTTACGCGAAATACCCCCCTATCGACGGCACCCCCGGCTTTCGCGAGGCCATCGGCGGCTGGCTGACCCGCCGGTTCGCGCTGCCAACCGGCACCATAGACCCCGACCGCATGATCCTGCCGCTGAATGGCACCCGCGAGGGGCTGTTCATGGCCGCGATGGCGCTTTGCCCCGCCGAGAAAAACGGCAAGCGCGCCGCCGTCCTGATCCCGAATCCGTTCTACCAATGCTACGCCGCCGCCGCCCTCGCCGTAGGTGCCGAACCCATCTTCGTGCCCGCCACGGCGGAAAACGGCTGGCTGCCCGATTATACCAGCCTGCCCGAAGACCTGCTCGCCCGCACCGCCTTCGCCTATTACTGCTCGCCATCGAACCCACAGGGCGCAGTGGCCAGCCGCGAACAATTGGGTCGCCTCGCCGCCCTCGCCGAGAACTACGATTTCACCATCGCCTTCGATGAATGCTATTCCGAAATCTACCCAGACGGCCCGCCCCCGCCCGGCGGGTTGGAGGCGGCGGTGGCCGAGGGCGTGTCCCTCGACAACGTGCTGGTCTTCAACTCCCTGTCCAAACGCTCGAACGCCCCCGGCCTGCGCAGCGGCTTCGTCGCGGGTGGCCCGGCCCTCATCACGGCGATGAACCGCCTCCGCTCCTATGCGGGCGCGCCCTCGCCCCTGCCCGTCCTGCACGCGGCTGAGGCGCTGTGGCGCGACGAAACCCATGTCGAGGCGAACCGTACCCTCTACCGTGAAAAATACGCCCTCGCCGATGAAATCCTCGGTGGCCTGCACGGTTACATCGCCCCGCGCGGCGGATTTTTCCTGTGGCTGGAGGTCGATGACGGCGAGGCGGCGACCCTGCGCCTATGGCGCGAACACGGCGTCCGCGTCCTGCCCGGAGCCTATCTCGGACGGGGCGATCCGCGTTTTATCGACGGAATGAACCCCGGCACCCGTTTCATCCGTGTCGCCCTTGTCGAACCGCCCGAAACCCTGCGCCCCGGCCTCGACGCCATAGCGGGCATCCTGAGAACCACGACGAATTCCCCCTCGGAGGCAACAGCGTGACCACGACGACCGACGACAGCCCCACACCGGGCATCCCCGGCCTGTTCAACGGCATGACCAACCGCGCCTTCGCCGCGATCCTCGGCATCGTGGCGCTGGTGATCTTTCTGTCGCTGGTCAGCTACAGCGCCCGCGATGCCAGCTTTCTGAACGCGACCGACGCCCCCGTGCGCAACTGGATGGGCGCACCGGGCGCGAATCTCGCGGCCATGCTGCTGCTCGGCATCGGGCGCACCACCGCGCTGATTCCCGTCGCGCTGGGCATCTGGGCCGTGCGCCTGTGGACGGGGTCGTGGGACCGCCTCGCCATCATGCCGCTGCGGCTCGTCGGTGCGGGCTTTCTGGCCCTCATCGCCACCAGCGCCTTCCTCTCCGCCCTGCCGGGCCGGATCGAGGGGATGCTCGGCCATGGCGGCTGGCTCGGTGATTTCACGATCCGCCCCTTCGCACGTGGCTTGTCCGCCCTCGATTTCAGCGCCCCCTTCCAGATTCCGGGTATCCTGTTCTGCCTGCTGGCGATTGTCACCGGGGCCATCGCCTGCGGTGTTACCCGCGACGAAGCGATGGTCTTCTGGCGTCACATCGCCGGATCGTATCGCGAGCTTTTCTCCCGCGAGCGCCGCGTTGCCCTGACCGAATCCACCCTCACCCGCACCCGCGACCTGACGCAAAAGCTGCGCGGCCCGATCCCGCAGGCCGAAAACCCACCGACCCTGCACGGTGGCGCTCCCCTGCGCGCGCCCATCGAGGACAACGAAACCGAGGTCGAGTACCAAGCCCCCCCCGTCGCAGCCCCCAAGGCCGACCAGCGTAGCACCCCTGCCCCCGCACCGACGCCCGAAACCCGCAAGAAAAAGCCCACAAAGCGCCGTGCGGCCCCCGGTGGCTCGCTCATTCCTCCCCTTGGCCTGCTCGCCAAACCCCAGCGTGGCGTGAAACCGGCCACGCAATCGGAACTGCGCGGCAAATCGAACGACCTGCTGAAGGTGCTGGAGGATTACGGCGTCAAAGGCGAGATCATGGATTCCCGGCAAGGCCCGGTCGTCACCCTGCACGAACTCGAACCCGCCGCCGGCACCAAAGCCGCCCGCGTCGTCGGCCTCTCCGACGATATTGCCCGCTCCATGAGCGCCCTCTCCGCCCGCGTCGCGCCCGTCCGGGGCCGCTCGGTCATCGGGATCGAGATGCCCAATGAACACCGCGAGATGGTCCACCTACGCGAGATTCTCGAAAAAGTCGTCGCGACCGACATGAACCTGCCCCTCGCCTTGGGCAAGGAAATCGACGGCACCGTCAAGATCGCCTCCCTCACCAAGATGCCCCACCTCCTCGTCGCGGGGACGACCGGGGCCGGTAAATCGGTGGCGATCAACGCGATGATCCTGTCGCTGCTCTACCGCCACACGCCCGAAGAATGCCGCCTGATCATGATCGACCCCAAGATGCTGGAACTCAGCGTCTATGACGGCATCCCCCACCTCCTCTCCCCCGTCGTCACCGACCCGAAGAAGGCCGTCATGGCCCTCAAATGGGTCGTCCGCGAGATGGAGACGCGCTACCAGAAGATGGCGCAGATGAACGTACGCGGCATCGAGGGTTATAACCTCAAGATGCGCGCGTCGATCGAGGCTGGCGAACAACTCAGCCGCGACAAGATGGACGAATTCGGCAATATCTCGACCGAGAAATACGACCCCGAAACCCTGCCCTTCATCGTCGTCGTCGTCGACGAGATGGCCGACCTGATGATGGTCGCAGGCAAGGAGATCGAGGCCTGCATCCAGCGCCTCGCCCAGATGGCCCGCGCCTCCGGCATCCACATCATCATGGCCACGCAGCGCCCCTCGGTCGATGTCATCACCGGCACGATCAAGGCAAACTTCCCCACCCGGATCAGCTTTCAAGTCACATCCAAGATCGACAGCCGCACGATCCTTGGCGAGCAGGGGGCCGAACAGCTTCTGGGACAGGGCGACATGCTCTACATGGCGGGCGGCGGGCGCGTGACCCGCGTGCACGGGCCGTTCGTCTCGGACGAGGAAGTCCAGCGCGTCGCCGACGAATTGCGCGCCCATGGCGAAGCCAACGATCAGGTCACCTTTGATGAACCGGAGGGCGGCAATGGCGAGATCGACGAATTGCTCGGCCTCGGTGGCGGCGATACCGACGACAAGACGCTCTACGATCAGGCCGTCGCCATCGTCGCCCATGATCGCCGCGCCACGATCAGCTATATCCAGCGCCGCCTCCAGATCGGCTACAACCGCGCCGCTCGCTTGATCGAACAGATGGAACAGCAGGGAATCGTCACGCCCGCAAACAACGCTGGCAAACGCGAAATTCTCATTGAAGCCCGATAATTGCCCCTTTCATGGGATAGGACTACAGGTATGAAACGCAGAACCCTCCTCCTCGGTGCCGCCGCCACATTGGCGACCGCCCCGCTCGCCGCTCCCGCCATCGCGCAGGGCTACGACCCCAACATCGTCCGGGCACTGAATCAGTACCTGAACGGCATCACCACGATGCAGGGCGATTTCGTCCAGCAATCAGCGGATGGTCGCGTGGCGGAGGGTTTGTTCTATCTCCGCCGCCCCGGTCGCCTGCGGTTTGAATATTTCGATCCCTTCCCCACCACCGTCATCGCCGACGGCACATGGGCGGGCATCATGAACCGCGACCTGAACAAGACGGATCGCATCCCCCTCAGCCGCACGCCCCTCTACCTGCTGCTGCGCGAGAATGTCGATCTGGGCGCTGAAGGCGCGATTCAATCGGTCGAGCGCGCCCCCGGTGTTGTGCGCGCCAAGGCCATAGACCCCAGCAACCCCAATGATGGCTCGATCACGATGATCTTCGGCTCGAACCCGGTCGAATTGCAAAAATGGATCATCACCGATGCGCAGGGCCGCTCAAGCGTCATCACCCTGCGCAACGTGCGCAGCGGTCTGGCCATCGACCCGCGCAAGTTCATCATCCAAGACCTGAACGAAAACAGCGGCTTCGCCACGCAAGGCAACGACCGCTAAGTTCTTCGGGATCGAGGGGTCAGCCCTTCGATCCCGGCAGCCCAACGCCCAGATCGGACGGCCCGCTCACCTCACCCGGTGCCTTGATCTTGGACAGCACGGCATTCGGCCCCGCCATCAGCGCACGGGCCAGCGGGTTCTTCCGCATCGACCCCTTGAATTTCTCGAATCGCATGACCCCCGCCAACCGCCGGTCGAGGAAGCGCCATGTCGCCTCCTTCTCCTCCGACGCATCGGCCAGCCAATACAGCAGCGTGGCCGAGAACACGCCCGACAGCGTCAGCCGCTTCGTATACCAATTATAGTCCTGCGACGTGTCCCCGGCGGCATTCCAGATGGCATCCGCCGTATCCCAAGTCATCCGCGCCCCTTCGGCGGCGTAGAGGGGCAGCGCAAACATCGATGTCGCCCGCCGCACGGCTTCCTCATGGGGTCCGGCGATCTGCAACCGGGTCCGCACCGCAAAGGCGATCTTCTCCGTCATACGCATCGCCGCAAAATCCGGCGTGTCCAGCCGTTCCAGCATCTCGGCATCTCCCCGGCGGTGGAAAGCCACGGCAAGGTCGAGCGCGCCACGGGGAAAGGCCAGGGTCGCCAAAGCCGGGTCGATCCCCGCTTCCACCACCGCCCGGCGCAGCAGCGCCTCGGACCATCCATCGAAGACGACATCGGGCAAAGCGGCATCCAAGACCGCATCGCGCACGGCCACGAGAGGGTCAGCGGATTTTTCGTCATCTGTCATGGGAAAGTCCTCTTCGCGGGTCGACAAACGCGGTATGTGTTGATATAGCCCGCGTTCAATATTTATGTAATGAACGACGGTGGAACGCTCCCGTGCAAGTCTTGGTTCGTGATAACAATGTCGATCAGGCGCTCAAAGCCCTGAAGAAGAAGATGCAGCGCGAAGGTATCTTCCGCGAAATGAAGCTGCGTCAGCATTATGAAAAGCCATCCGAGCGCCGCGCTCGCGAATCGGCTGAAGCGATCCGTCGCGCTCGTAAGCTGGCACGCAAGAAAGCGCAGCGCGAAGGCGGCGCATAAGC
>CALJIU010000246.1 GCA_937974055.1 uncultured Neomegalonema sp.
GGGTTCGGGCATGAAGTCCACCGCCTCGAACCCGGCGGCGAGGTAGCAGGCGCGCAGGTCAGCCTCGGCCTGTGCCTCGCGGGGGTCGCCCTCGCCGTGGAAGATGACCGGGCGACCCGATAGGGCGCGGGCGAAGGTCAGCCCGGTTTCCGCCTCGGCGCGGGTCTTTATCGCGTGCAGAAAACTGCCGATGATGTCGACGAAGGTGAGGGAGCGGTTGAGGATGCGGCGTTCCTCGTGCATCAAATCGGTGCCGAGTACGCGCTTGAGTGCCCGCATGAAGCGGCCTTCGCTGCCATCCAGCAATGCCTCGTTCGCGGGGTCGCCCATCAGGGTCTTGCGGGTATCGTGGTCGAAAAAGAAGGTCGTGGGCATGGTCGGGCGGCCCGGTGCCATTGGGATGAGGCGGGGTTGCCCGTCGACCATATGGCCTGCGGCGGAGTTTGAGGTGCCGAAATCGACCCCCAGCACTGTGGATTGCCGCGCCATGCCCGACCCTTCCAATTGCGAAATGAAGGATGCGTCTAGGGACTGGGCGCGTGAAGTTCAACCGCGATGATGGTGTGTGTATGGGGAGAGTGGATATCGGAATGGCTGGCGCGTGTGGCCACTGGTCTGGTTCTGATTTCTTGCTAGGGTGATCTTCGGATGTGGATTTACCGTAGAAGAGAACCGAGCATGGAAAACCCGAAAATCATCGGCTGGGCGCATAGCAAGTTTGGCAAGGCACCCGAAGCGGGGTTGGAACAGTTGATGGCCGGGGTGGTGCCGGATGCGCTGGACCATGCGGGGGTCGGGGCCGAGGACATCGACGGGATTTTCGTCGGTGTCTTCAATAACGGGTTTTCACCGCAGGCTTTCGAAGGGTCGCTGGTCGGGATGGGGGTTCCCGCGCTGGCCAACGTGCCCGCCGTGCGGTTGGAGAATGCCTGCGCGACGGGGTCGGCGGCGCTGTATGCGGCGATGGATTTCATCGCGGCGGGGCGGGGCAAGGTGGCGCTGGTCGTCGGGGCCGAGAAGATGAGCGCGACGCCAACGGCGGAGGCGGGAGAGATCATGCTATCCGCCTGTTACCGGGCGGAGGAGGCCGATGTGGATGCCGGGTTCGCGGGTATCTTCGGGCAGATCGCGGGCAGTTATTTCCAGCAAAACGGAGACCACGGGCGCGAGTTGGCGATGATTGCCGCCAAGAACCACGCGAACGGGATGCTGAACCCCTATGCCCATATGCATAAGGAGTTCACGGTCGATTTCTGCAACGACGTCAGCGAGAAGAACCCCCATGTCGCGGGACCGTTGCGACGGACGGATTGTTCGCTGATATCGGATGGGGCCGCCGCCATCGTGGTTGCCGCGCCGGATGTGGCCGAGGGGGTCGAGCGGGCGATTGCGTTTCGTGCGCGCAATCAGGTCAATGACGTGCTGGCCCTGTCGCGCCGTGATCCGACCGAGTTTGCGGGGGCGCGGGGGGCGTGGACGAAATCGCTGGCCGAGGCCGGGGTGACGATCGACGATCTGGATATGGTCGAGACGCATGATTGTTTTACCATCGCGGAATTGCTGGAATACGAGGCGATGGGGCTGGCCGCGCGGGGGCAGGGCGGGCGCGTGATCCGCGAGGGCGTGACCACCCGCGAGGGGCGCTTGCCGGTCAACCCGTCGGGCGGTCTGAAATCGCGGGGGCATCCGCTGGGCGCGACCGGCGTGTCGCAGCATGTGATGGCGGCGATGCAATTGTCCGGGGAAGCCGGGACGATGCAATTGCCGGATGTGCGCTTGGCGGGGGTATTCAACATGGGGGGCGCGGCGGTGGCGAATTACGTGTCGATCATGGAACGGGTGAAATGAGCGGAAAAGTGTGTGTGGTGGCCCTGATCCGGAGGGTATCGCAAGAGGAGGCCCCGCATCGAGTGCGGGGCAGCACGTATCTGAAGGTTATGCCATGAGCCGCACATTTAATGCCGACCCGAAGCTGCCTTGGTCGACGCGCAGCCATAATCTGGCGCATTTCCTGACCCGTAACGCGGCCCGGTTGGGCGAGCGGGCGGCGTTGATACGGGGGGATGAGGCGCTGACATGGGCGGCGCTGGACCGGCGGGTATCGGCGCTGTCCGCCGCAATGCGGGATCGGTTCGGGCTGCGGCACGGCGACCGGGTGCTGGTGCAATCGCCCAATAATTTCGAGATTACCGAGACGATGCTGGCCTGTTGGCGGATCGGGGCGGTTTGGGTGCCGTCGAATTATCGCCAAAGCGCGGAGGAGGTGGCCTATCTGGCGAAGAAGTCCGATGTCGCATTGATGATCTGCGAAGCGGCGTTCGAGGGTCATGCAGTCGCCTGCGCGCAGGCCGCGCCGAAGCTGAACGAGGTTATCTGCATCGGGCGGGGGTTTGGTGTCGCCTATGACGATCTGATCGCCGAGTATGACGGTGTGGCGGTGGCCGATGTGGCGGTGGATCGGGATGATCCGTGCTGGCTGTTCTTCACCTCTGGCTCGACGGGGCATCCGAAGGCGGTGGTCCTGACGCATGGGCAGTTGACCTTTACCACCGTGAACCACCTGAACGATCTGATGCCCGCCAGCGGGCCGGGGGATGTGAGCCTCGTGGTTGCGCCGCTATCGCATGGCGCGGGGATGCATCAGCTCACGCAGATTGCGATTGGCGCGCCGTCGGTGCTGCTGCCCCCCGGTCGGTTCGATCCGGCGCAGGCGTGGCGGTTGGTGCAAGAGCATCGGGTGACGAATATGTTCACCGTGCCGACGATCCTGAAGATGCTGACCGAAAACCCGGCAGTGGACGATTTCGACCATTCAAGTCTGCGCTACGTCATCTATGCCGGTGCGCCGATGTATCGGGAGGATCAGAAACACGCGCTGCGTAAGCTGGGACCGGTGCTGGTGCAGTATTTCGGGCTGGGCGAGGTGACGGGGGCGATTACCGTGCTGCCGACCCATGACCACCATATCGAGGATGGACCCGCCGCGCGGATCGGCACCTGCGGGGTCGAGCGGACGGGCCTGCATGTGACCATCCAAGATGAGAGCGGGGCGATCCTGCCGCCCCATCAAACGGGCGAGATTTGCGTGGCGGGACCGGCGGTCTGTGCGGGGTATTTCCTCGATGACGGGGCGAA
>CALJIU010000247.1 GCA_937974055.1 uncultured Neomegalonema sp.
CGATTCGCGCGGCGGTCGCCCATTGCGAATCGGATGGCTTCCTCGGCGGCGGTGAAGAGAGCCTTGGACTTGTTGACCGTTTCCATGCGTTCGGCTTCGGGGTCGGAATCCCAGACGACGCCGCCGCCGGCCTGCACGTACATCTTGCCGTCTTTCAGAACGGCGGTGCGCAGGGCGATGGCGGTGTCCATCTCGCCGCCCGCACCGAAATAGCCGACGCCGCCCGCATAGATGCCGCGTTTTTCGCGCTCCAACTCGTCGATGATTTCCATCGCGCGAATCTTGGGTGCGCCGGAGACGGTACCTGCGGGCAGGCCCGCGAGCAGGGCGTCGACGGCATCCACGTCGTCGCGGATCGTGCCGTCGACATTCGAGACGATGTGCATGACGTGGCTGTAGAGTTCGACGGTATACTGCTCGTTCGGATCGACGGTGCCGATCTTGGCGACGCGGCCCACATCGTTGCGTCCCAGGTCGAGAAGCATGAGGTGCTCGGCGCGTTCCTTTGGGTCGGCCAGCAGGTCGGCTTCGAGGGCGGCGTCCTCCTCCGGCGTCTTTCCGCGCGGGCGCGTTCCGGCGATGGGGCGAATGGTGACGGTATCGTCGCGCAGGCGTACGAGGATTTCGGGGCTGGCCCCGACGATCTGGAAGCCACCGAAATTGAAGAAATACATGTAGGGCGACGGGTTGGTGCGTCGCAGCGCACGGTAGAGCGCGAAGGGGGGCAGGGTGAAGGGAGTCGTCCAGCGTTGCGAGGGGACGACCTGAAAGATATCGCCCGCCTTGATGTAGTCGCGGGCGCGCTCGACGATGGCGTGATATTCCGCATCGGTGGTGTTCGAGACGGCCTCGCCCACGCCGATTTCCGCCGGAAGGGGCGGTTCGGTGGGGAGGGCGCGGTCGAGATCGTCCAGTGCGTCTGTCAGGCGTTCGGCGGCGCGGGCATAGGCGGCGCGGGCGTCTACCCCCTGCTGCGGGCGTACTGGCGTCACCAGCGTCACGAGGTCGGCGACATTATCGACGATGGTGATGAGGGTGGGGCGGATCAGGACGGCATCGGGCACGCCGATCACGTCGGGGTTTGGTTCGGGCAGTTTTTCGACATGGCGGATCATGTCATAGCCGAGATAGCCGAATAGGCCCGCCGCCATTGGCGGAAGCTGTCGCGGCAGGTCGATGGCGCATTCGGCGAGGAGCGCGCGCAAGCTGTCGAGGGGGGTGCGGTCGTCCGGCTCGAAGGCGTCGGCATCGTAGCGGGCGGCGCGGTTGATCTCGGCTTTGTCACCCTGACAGCGCCAGATGAGGTCGGGCTTGCAGCCGATGATCGAATAGCGCCCGCGCTTTGACGCGCCGGTGACGGATTCGAGGAGAAAGGTGTCCTTGCGGGCCTGCGCCAGCTTGAGCATCAGGGAGACGGGGGTGTCCACATCGGCGATGCGCGTGGTCCAGAGCACACCGGGTTCGCCCGCCGCGTAGCCTTTCGCGAAGTCCTCGAAGGATGGCTCGATCATCAGTAGCGCTGGCCGAGATTGGCCAGTGAATAGTCGATGACCGGTGGATAGAGGAGCAGCGGATGCCGCTCGATTGCGCTGCGCGAGAAGGTCTGCACGAGGTCGTTGGCCAGTTGGGTGGAATACCGCTCGGCGGTGGAATCGATGGCGTTTTCCTGTTCCTCGGTGCTGGGGGTCACGACTTCCCTGAGGGTGCCGATGACGAAGCCGCCGGTGGTCGCGCGCCCGTCGATTGCACCGCCCATTTCGGCCCGGAAGATCTTGTCGACGATGGCTTGCGACAGGATGCCAGGCTGTTCGGAGCGGCGCATCGGGGCGGAGGTCGTGATGTCTTTCTCGGTTTCCGCAGCGATGACGGCGAGGGTCGTGCCCTGTTCGAGGCGGCCCCGAATATCCTTTACCAGCTCGGCGAGGGCCTTGCTGCGCTGATCCTCTTTCCACGCTGCGATCACGTCGTCCCTAACGTCATCGAGCGGGCGCAGGGTGGCGGGGGTGATACCGTCGACCGAGAGGGCGTAGTAGCCGCCACCATCGGCCTCGACCAGCGTGGGTTCTTCACCCTCGATGGCGGCGAAGGCGGCGGTGAGGAAGCCGGAAATGTCGGGCAGGTCCGCGACCGGCTCGCCATCTGCACCGAGGCCGGTTGCATCGACGGCATCGATTTTCCCGTAATTGGCGGCGGTGCGGTCGGCGATCTGTTCGAGGCTGGCACCGCCTGCGATTTCGTCATCCATCGCGACGGATTCTTCGTTGATGATGCTTTGCGCTTCGCTAAGGGCGAGATCGCGGCGGATGCTGTCGCTGACATCAGCGAGTTGTTGGATTTTCTGCTGCTCCAAGTTGCGGATATCCAGCAATGTCCAACCGAAGGCCGTCTTTACCGGGCCGGTGACGCCCGGCTCGCTGGCCGCGAAGGCGGCGGCGTCGAGTGCGCCGGGCAGTTCGCCCCGGCCAACCTGACCCAGCGATACATCACGACGACTTGCACCGCGTTCTTCGACGATGCTGGCGAAGGTTGCGCCCTCGTCGATGCGGGCCTTGGCCTCGTTGGCCGCTTCCTCGGTATCGAAGAGAAGCTGGTCGAGCGTGCGGGTTGGAGGGGTGGTGAATTCGGCGATGCGCTGGGCGTAGGCTTGGGTCACGCGGTCATCGTCGATTTCGATCGTGGCGGCCATCAGATCCGGCGTGAGCCATGCGTAGGAAATGGCGCGATAATCCGGGGCGCTGAAACGGTCGGCATTGTCTTCATGGAAGGCTGTAAGCTGTTCGTCGGTCGGCTCGCCCGGATCGGCGGCATCCGCAGTTTCTAGCGCGATATAATCGAGAATGCGCTGTTCGTTGCGGAAGCGGTGGAGCGTTTCAGCCAATTCGCGGGGCGCTGCGGTGCCGGCACCGACAGCCTGAAGCATAGCTTCGCGGGCGAGATCTTGTCGCACGCCTTCCTCGTATTCGGCGGGGCTTAGGCCTTGGCGGTCGAGCAATGCCTCGTAGCTGAATCGGTCAAAGGTGCCGCCGGGGCCGCGAAAGGCGGGGGATTCGGCGATCACGTTGCGGACCGCTTCGGGCGGGGCGGAAATGCCGAGCGATTCTGCCTCGGCATTGAGGGCCTTGCGGGTGGAGAGGTTCGCGATCACGACCTGCACGCGGCCAAGCTGGCGGGCCTCGTTGATCGAGACGACTCGCCCGGCCTGACGCTGAAGCGTTTGGATGTCGTTCGATAAAGCCCGTTCGAATTCGAGGGTCGTGACTTCCTTTTCGCCAACGGTGGCGACCACCGTTCCTGCGCGGTTGGTGAAGACATCCGCTATCCCCCAAACCGCAAAACTGAGCACCAAAAGTGCCAGCAATATCTTGGCGGTCCATGAGTCGACTGAATTGCGTAGGGCTTCAAGCATGGGGGATTGGTCCCGAAAAGTGCAACGAAAGTTGTGTGCGGAAAAGAGAGGCGTACAATAGTCGCGTGGGCCGATGCGCGCAAGGCGACAGCTTGCCGTTTGTACGGCGCTGGATTACGGCATCACAAAAGGACGACGGGGCGGGAAACGGCATGGCGAAGCGACGGATCGAGAAAAGCTGGACATGGACACTCAAGGCCCCGCGAGAAGCGCTATGGCCGCTGTTGTCGGACACGATGCGTATCAACGAAGCGCTGCGTATGCCCGCTTATCGTTTGCGCGAAACCATCGACGGGGATGGGTTGCGCCGTCGTTACGGCGAATACGACGCAGGGGGTGAGCGCGTACGCTGGGAGGAGCCGCCCTATGAATGGGCGCGGGGCTATTGGTGGCGGTGGCAGCGGTTCTACGAGAGCGGGCCGCTGGAGCATGCGCGGGCAACGCTGGTGCTGGAACCGGGGCCGAAGGGCGGTACGGCGGCGATTTACACGCTGGAATCCGAACCGCGTAGTACGCTGGGGCGGGTGTTCGTCGGGACGGGCCATCACAAGGAAGCGGCCAAGGCGCTGGAGCGGATCGTGCGGCTGGCCGACACCCATGCCCTTAAACCGATGGGCGATTTCTACTCGAATCTGGCCGCCAATCGCACCTCGCGGGCCAAGCCAGCCGCCTATACCGTGCCGCCCGAAATTACCGGCGAGGACCGCACTCTGACGCGGCAAATGCTGGATTGGCTGGCGGTAGCCTATGAGAGCGATCTGCGCGAAATCCGGCCCAAGCGGATGGCGCGGGCGCTGGGCCTTGGCGCGGGTGAGGCGGAGACGGCGGCAATCGTGGCGACGGGGATCGGAGCGCTGGACCGTCACTTTCACGTGATCTGTCAGACCTGCCACGGGATCGTGCGGGATGTGGATGCGCCGCGCGACCTGCCTGATTCTATCGGATGCCCGCATTGTGGAGCGGCAGTGGGTGTGGACCTCGCGGCCTCGGTCGAGGTGATTTACACGCCGCATACGGCAATCCGGCAGCCATCTCCAGCGGTGCATTGTGCCAGCGGACCGGGGGCTTTTCCGCGTACGGTAATGCAGCAAACTCTGGAGCCGCACGAACGGCGGGAATTGCCGATGCGGCTGCTCAAGGGTGATTACGTCTTGCGCACGGTGGACGACACGGTGGTGTTGCCCTTCACGGTGGCGGAGGCAGGCGGGGCGTTGCTGCGCGCCGGTGACGGCTGGTTGGATGGACCGGCGGAGGCCGAGGGGCTGCTGCTGGAGAACCATGGCGAGCGGCCTGCGACACTGATCCTTGCGCGGGTGGAATGGCCCGTCGAGGCGACCCCGCTGGCTGAATGGCTGACATATCAACGGGCGCGAGACGAGGCGGGGAATGCGCTGCTGGACCTGTCGACGCCGAAACCGGCGGGCGAGGCCGCACTGGTGGTCGTGAGCGCGCGGGGAAGCGATGAGGCGGGCGCTTGTCGGGCCGCTGCGCTGGCGCATGACGGGGCGGTGGTCGAGGATACGGGAGCAGGGATGCTGCTGGTATTTCACCGGGCGCGGTCTGCGGTGTCGGGGATCGATGCGGTGTTACAGGATTTGCCCGCCGCGCGGATCGGAGCCGATTTCGGGCTGCTCTGGTTGGCCGAAGGGGCGGAGGGGCCGGTCTATATCGGGGATGTGCGGCAGCGGGTCGGTGATCTGGCCGGGGTGGCGCAGGAAGGCGTGCCGAGCCTGTCCCCCGAATTTCAGGCGGCGTTGCGGGGATGATGCAAAAAGCCCCGGACGGTGTGTCCAGGGCTTTTGAAGCTTATGTATAAACTGACTGGGATCAGTTGATGACGGTGATCGACACCTGCACGTCGAGATCGCCGGTATCCTCGAATTCGAGGGTCAGCGGCACGGTGTCGCCACTTTCGATTTCTTCGGTCAGGTCGGTCAGCACGAGATGGTAGCCGTCCTGATCGAGCGTCGTGGCCTCGCCCTTGGGCGTGTCGAGCGTTTCGACATTCTTGGAATCGCGCATCGAGCCACCCTCGAAATTCGCAATGCCCACGGTTTCGGCCACATCGGATTTGACGGCTTTGATGACGTCGGATTCTTCGCCACCATTATGGATCGTCATGAAGACGATGATCTCATCCTTCTTCATGGAGACGCCCCAAGGCGCTTCAATCACGATGCCGCCCTTCATCGCTGCGACGGCATCTTCGTTGAAAGACGTGTCCTCCGCCGCAAGCGGCGAGGCGAGCAGCGTGGAGACGGCGAGAGCGGATACGAGAAAACGGTTCACTTTTTTCCTCCTGAGTGTCGACGGGAGACTTCCTAGAAGTCTATATCGGGTTGGAGCGGTTATCCGCAAGAACTGCGCCGCATCGTTTGAAATATGATTCTCACCGATGTGGAATTGTCCTGATCTTTGGCTTCTGCACGTTTATCCGTGTTTTAGCGGATCAATGGTTCAAACTCTGAGCCGAAACGAGGTTATTTCATGGCAAAACCGCCCCTGCTGGCGCTGCGCGACGTTTCACTGACCTTTGGCGGCGACCCGCTGTTCGAGGGGGCGAGCTTTTCCGTTGGGGAGGGGGATCGTCTTTGCCTGGTCGGGCGGAACGGGTCTGGCAAGTCGACCTTGCTGAAGATTGCCGCTGGATTGATTGGCCATGACGCGGGCGAGCGGTTTGTGCAACCCGGCAAGAGGATCGCGTATCTACCCCAAGACCCTGACCTTTCGGGCTATGACAGCCTAGCCGATTATGCCGCCGCTGATGTGGGCGATGACGAGCGTTACAAGGCGGATATGGCCATCGAGGGGCTGCGCCTGAATGGCGAGTTAAGCCCGAAGACGGCATCGGGGGGCGAGAAGCGGCGGGCGGCGCTGGCGCGGCTGCTGGCGTCGGACCCGGACCTGATGCTGCTGGACGAGCCGACCAACCACCTCGACATCACGGCGATTGAATGGCTGGAAGAGACGTTGAAAGCAACGCGCACCGGCTTTGTGTTGATCAGTCACGACCGCGCCTTGATGGCGAATGTGACCAAGGGGACGCTGTGGCTGGACCGGGGGGTGGTGCGGCGAAACGAAAAAGGGTTCGCGGCCTTCGAGGATTGGCGCGACAAGACCCATGAGGAAGAGGATGCGGCCCTTCACAAGCTGGATCGCAAGATCAAGCGAGAGGAACACTGGATCACGCATGGCGTCTCTGGCAGGCGCAAACGCAATGTGCGGCGGGTGGCCGATCTGGCAGCGCTGCGCGAGCAAAAGAGCACGCATACGCATCGATCCGGCACCGCAGCGATGGTGCTGGATAGCGGATCGAGTTCCGGCAAGTTGGTGGTCGATGCGAAGGAGATTACGAAATCCTTCGGTGAGCGGACGTTGATCGAGGACTTTTCGATCAAGATCGTGCGCGGGGATCGCGTGGCGATGGTCGGGCCGAATGGGGCGGGTAAGACGACGCTGCTCAAGATTTTGATGGGTGAGCTGGTCCCGGATGAGGGGACGATTCGGATCGGGTCGAATCTTCAGATCGCAACACTGGACCAGACCCGCGCGCTGGATGAGGGACAGACGCTGTGGGAGGCGCTGACCGAGGACAAGCTGCTGGGGGTGAAAGGCTCGAACGACCAGATTCTGGTGCGCGGGCGGCCCAAGCATGTGGTGGGGTATCTCAAGGAATTCCTGTTCGATGAGAAGCAGGCGCGGGGGCCGGTTTCGTCGCTATCGGGGGGAGAGCGGGCGCGGCTGATGCTGGCCAAGATCATGGCGCGCGAATCGAACCTGCTGATCCTCGATGAACCGACCAACGATCTGGATATCGAGACGCTGGATTTGTTGCAGGATTTGCTGGGCGAGTATGACGGCACGCTGCTGCTGGTCAGTCACGACCGTGATTTTATCGACCGTATCGCCACCTCGACCATCGCGATGGAGGGGGGCGGCAGTGTCATTGAGTATGCGGGAGGGTGGTCGGACTACCTGTCTCAGCGGGGCGGAAAGGCGGACCCGGCACTCGAAGGTCGCCGCACCGCGACCCCTGCGCCGAATGCGACGCCCAAGCCGACTGCTCCACAGTCCAAGAAGATGTCGTTCAAGCAGACTCATCGCCTAGAAAAACTGCCTGGAGAAATGAAGTTGCTGGAGGCGGAAATCGCAAAGCTGGAGGAAGTTCTCGTCGATCCGACCCTGTATGCGCGCGACCCGGCCCGATTCGACAAGGCCACGCGGGCGCTGGGCGAGCGACAGGCGGCATTGGCGGCGGCGGAAGAAGAATGGCTGACCCTCGAAGAATTGCGGGAAGCAATGGCGTGAGGCGAAGTAACGGGTTCGTGTGCTGTAGGGGGAGTTATGTCGCACCTAGAGTCTGTAAAATAATCGAATGTGACGGGAACGGACATATTCCGTCCTGTTCTTGCCGCGAACCCGGTCTAACCCTGTCTTCACGCACATAGTCCCTCTGTGGTGCGCTTGGCGGTGGTCGTGTTGTCGCTCCCCTCTGACGAACACGGTCACCGTCATTTTTCTTCTTACAGCATTGAGATAAAGCCGTGGGCGATGCTGCCTATGGCCAAAGCTGTCATGGGCCAAATTGTCATATGCATTCCGACCACGCGCAGCTTGAAGTCTTCGCGGGCGGTGACGAAATGGTAGCCGTGCAGAAATCGCCCGATGACGAAGGGCAGGGCGACGATGTGCAGGACGAAGCCCGGCGCGCCCATCGATTCCGACGCCGCGAGCATGATGAGGAAGACGGGCATCCATTCGGTTGCATTGGCATGGGCGCGGGTGAGCCGTTGGAGGGCGGGGTCTCCGCCATCCGAGAGGCTGATCTTCGCGCCGCGCCGCCGTCCTATGATCTTGAAGGACAGCCAGATGAGGATGAGGGCGCATAGCCCCGCGTAGAAACTGGTGATCGCGAGGGCCATACGTTTATTCCGTTAATGTTTATGCGTGCTGCTGCCCGCCGATCCGGTTGCGGCGATGGATTTGATCGGGACGGTGACATCGACGACCTCACCATCGGCGAATTCGAGGGTCAGGTCCAGCGACTCGCCTTTTTTCAGTTGTTTCTTGAGGCCCATCAGCATGATGTGCAGGCCGCCCGGTTGCAGGGCGACGGAATCGTTTTTGCCGATGGGCAGACCGCCCTCGACTTCGCGCATCCGCATGACGCCGTTGGCATCCATCTCGTGATTGTGGATTTCGACGCGGTTGGCGATATCGCTGCGTGCGCCGGTAAGGCGTGTGGCGTCGCCGTGGTTCATCAGTGTCATGTAAGCGCCGCCAACCTTGGCGTTTGGCGGGGTTTCGCGGGCGAAGGGTTCCATCACCATAATGCCGTCATGGCCGCCGCCCATCGCAATAGCGGGCAGGGTAGGCAAGGTTGCGGCGAGCGCGAGGGTGGTCGCAAGGATGCGAGGGATCATCTGTTCTCTCCTAAAGGCTGAAATACGTGGGTTCAGGTGGAGAGAGATGGCGGGGCGCGGGCGTGTTCGGCGGGGAGGGTGGGGGTGCCGACCGATAGACCCTGGCCCGCCTCGTAACGGATGCGGCGGGGGTCTGTATGGTGGTGCGTCCAGCCTTCGGGCGTCAGCGCGGTGGCGCAGGCGACCGGGCACATCTCGCACGGACCGGGTTCGTCGGGGGTGTCTTCGGATGCGACCAGCACGATGCCGTGGCCGGTGCAAATCTGAATGAATAACGGATGTGCAGACACGAAAGGCGCTAGCAGATTAACTGCTAGCGCCAGACAGAAAAATAGCGACAGGAAGGGCCTGCGCATCGCTATAAAGATATCAAGCTGCGGAGGAAGCGGCCTGTGCTTTGGCGATATCGCGCTTCACTTTCAGCGCGTTTGGCGACAGTTCTTCGTCCTTCGCTTTCGCAAGGAAGGCGTCCAGACCACCGCGATGATCGACCGTGCGCAGGGCGCTTGCGGCAATCTTGAAGCGGAAGGACCGGCCCAACGTCTCGCTGGCGAGCGTTGCGACGTTGAGATTGGGCAGGAAACGGCGGCGGGTCTTGATATTTGAGTGGCTAACATTGTTGCCGCTCATCACGCCTTTGCCGGTCAGTTCACAACGACGGGCCATTGCGTCACCTCGAAATAGTAGGAAAGAGAGCGGACATATGTCCGCGAATTGAATGCGCCTTCTAAGCAGCGCTCTACGTGTCGTCAAGGTATTTGCGCCCGCTTCTCGTCGGGAAAGCGCGGAATCACGCTTGACCCTTAACCGCGCGTGAATAGGTTGGCGCGCAACGTATCACCGTTGTTCGTACAAGAAAAAAGGTATCCCCCATGAAAGCCACCCGCGTCGTCCAGAAGATTCTCTCGCATTACGAATCCGACAATCCCGGCGTGAAGGGGAATCTGTGCCGGATGCTGATGAACGGCAAGCTGGGCGGAACCGGCAAGATGATCATCCTGCCCGTCGACCAAGGCTTCGAGCATGGCCCGGCACGGACCTTTGCGCCAAACCCTGCCGCCTATGATCCGCATTACCACTATCAGCTTGCCATCGATGCGGGGCTGAACGCCTATGCCGCGCCCTTGGGCATGATCGAAGCGGGGGCGGGGACGTTTGCGGGACAGATCCCGACGATCCTGAAGGTGAACTCGGCTAACTCGCTGCTGCCGGACGAGGCGGGCAAGGATCAGGCG
>CALJIU010000248.1 GCA_937974055.1 uncultured Neomegalonema sp.
ATCGTGCGGGTCACGGGGGAGGCGGATATCGGTCTCTACGGGCGCTCAGGCGACGATGTGTTGCAGGCAGGAAGCGGGTCTGACCGGCTCGATGGTGGCAGGGGGGATGACCGCCTGTCCGGCATGGGCGGTGACGATAGGCTGCTGGGGCGGTCGGGCGACGATCTGCTCGCCGGACGGCTCGGCGATGACCGTCTTCACGGGAATGTAGGCAACGACACGCTGCTGGGCGGCTGGGGCGATGACACGCTCGACGGGGGCGCTGGCTTCGACGTGCTGAGCGGTGCGCGGGGGTCCGATAGCTTCGTCTTCGCACGCGGGTCGGGATCCGACCGAATCGTCGATTTCGAAGCCGGTACGGACCTGATCGTGCTCGATGCGCAGCTCGTCGGTGGCATCGATGCCAATAGCGCCAATTCAGTTCTCGGGGCACTCGCGCAACTGCAGCTGGCCCGCAGCCAGGACGGCTCCGATGCCGTCTACGATTTCGGAAGCGGCGACATCCTGCGGTTGGAGAATGTCGGCGATGATCCGATCTACGGTGACTTCTACTTCATATAGCGCGTCAGTGGCGCTATATGCACCCCATGACACAGACAGCCATCACCCCCGACCTCATGGCCCTGCCGCGCAAGACGGCGGGATTGCCCAACCTCATCGGCATGACCCGCGATCAGATGCGCGAGGCATTCATCGAGCGCGGCATCCCCGAAAAGCAGGCGAAGATGCGGGTGGGGCAGGTCTGGTCGTGGCTCTATTGCTGGGGCGTGACGGATTTTGCCGAGATGACCAACGTCTCGAAAGATCTGCGCAAGATGTTCGCCGCCGAGTTCAGCATCGAGCGCCCGGAAATCGTCACCAAGCAGGTCAGCGCCGACGGCACGCGCAAGTATCTGCTGCGGATCGAGGGCGGGCACGAGGTCGAGACGGTCTACATCCCCGAAGAGAATCGCGGCACGCTCTGCATCTCGTCGCAGGTCGGCTGCACCCTCACCTGCACGTTTTGCCATACCGGCACCCAGACATTGGTGCGCAATCTGACCGCCGCCGAGATCGTGGGCCAGATCATGGTCGCCCGCGATGACCTTGGCGAATGGCCGGAGCGCGGGCCGAAGAACGAGACGCGCCTGCTGTCGAATATCGTGTTGATGGGCATGGGCGAGCCGCTCTACAATTTCGACAACCTGCGCGATGCCATGCATATCGCGATGGACCCCGAAGGCATCAGCCTCTCGCGCCGTCGCATCACGCTCTCCACCTCCGGTGTCGTGCCGCTGATCGAGAAGGCGGGCGAGGAAATCGGCACGCTCTTGGCCATTTCGCTGCACGCGACCACCGATAATGTCCGCGACCGGCTGGTGCCGATCAATAAGAAGTGGAATATCGAGGCGCTGCTCGACTCCTGCCGCAACTATGCGCGCCTGTCCAATGCCGAGCGGATCACCTTCGAATACGTCATGCTCAAGGGCGTCAACGACAGCGATGCGGCGGCGAAACGCCTCGTCAAGCTGCTCGACGGCATCCCGGCCAAGGTGAACCTGATCCCCTTCAACCCGTGGCCCGGCGCACCCTACGAACGGTCCGACTGGGACCGGATCGAGAGTTTCGCGGGCATCGTCATGCGCGCAGGCTACGCCAGCCCCGTCCGCCGCCCGAGGGGCGAGGACATCATGGCCGCCTGCGGTCAGCTCAAATCCGAGACGGAGCGCAAACGCAAGAACCCGCGCATGGCCGCGCAGGCGGCGACACCGGCGTAGCAAGGAGACGGTGCGCCAACGCATAGCGATAATTTTCGTTATTCTACCCCCTTGCGCGATCCGGGTCCGATGCGTTTAGCTTGAGCGTCGATCCGGCCAAGGAGTTTCCGCAATGCGTTTTGCCGCTGTTTCCCTGTCGCTTGTCGCCCTGCTCGCCGCCATGCCCGCCGAGGCGGGACGGATACCAGAGGGAACGCGCGGGATCGAGACGGCCCGCCCCGGCGGCGTCCTACCAATGCCCCAGCGGACCAAGGGGGGCCGTGCCGATGAATTCAGCCTCGACCTGCTGTTCCGCGCGGAGCAGGGGGACCGCAACGCGCAATTCGCCGTCGCCTACGCGCTCGATCAGGCCATCGGGATCGACGAGGACGATGCGGGCGCGGCCTTCTGGTATCGAAAGGCCGCCGCGCAGGGCGATGCGTCCGCGCAATACAATCTCGCCCTGATGTACGCCACCGGCGAGGGCGTGGCGAAGGACGACAATCAGGAAATTCGCTGGTACCTCGCCGCCGCCGGCCACGGCCACCGCCACGCCCAGTACAATCTCGCCCTGAAATTCGACCGGGGAAACGGGGTGCCAAAGGACCGGAAGGCCGCGTTCTTCTGGCTGGAACAGGCCGCCGAGGGTGGCGGTGCCGATGCGCTTTACGCGCTGGCGCTGGCCCATGATACGGGCGGCGGTACGCCCGAAAACAACGCGGAGGCCGTGCGTCTCTACCGGGCGGCGGCGGCGCAGGGCCATGTGGGGGCCACCAACAATCTCGGCGTCATGTACGCCTTGGGCGAAGGCGTCGAGAAGAACGACCAGCAGGCCGTGCGCCATTACGGCATCGCCGCCAAGGCCGGGGATATGGAGGCGCAGAACAACCTCGCCCGCCGCTATCAGGACGGCATCGGTGTTATGCAGGATTCCGCCCGCGCGCTGATGTGGTACACCCGCGCCGCCGAAAACGGCTTCACGGCGGCACAGTTCAGCCTCGGCTGGCTCTACGATCAGGGCAACGGCGTCCCGCAAGACAAGACTCGCGCGCGTCACTGGTACGAGCGGGCCGCCAAGGGCGGGCATATCGTCGGTCAGTACAATACCGGCTGGATGAGCGAAAACGGCGTCGGCGGGGTGGTCGATCTGGATGCCGCACAGCACTGGTACACCCGCGCGGCGGAAGCCGGGGACCGCGATGCACAGCTCCGCCTCGCCCTGTTGCACCAGTTCAACGAGGATGCGGGCATCGACATTCCGGCGGCGATCCGCTGGCATCTGGCGGCGGCGGCGCGGGGTGAATCGCTGTCCATGACCAATCTCGGCTATCTGTTCGATGTTGGCCAAGGCGTGCCGGTCGATGCCAAGGCGGCGGTCGATTGGTACAAGCGCGCGGCCAGCAAGGGCGACCCCACCGGCCAATACAATCTCGCTCTCAAGCTGGAAACCGGCAACGGCGTGACCAAGGATGTGGCGCGCGCCATCCACTGGTATCGCCGCGCGGCCCTGCAGGGCGAGGCCGATGCGCAGCGGCGTCTGGGCGAACTCTACGCCGAAGGGGCGGGCATCGCCCCCGACCGGGCGCTGGCGCTGGCGTGGTTCCGGCTGGCCGCCGAATATGGCGTCAAATCGGATTGGGTGCAGTCGCTGGCCCGCGAGCTTGATGCCGCGCAGCTTGCCGAAGCCGACGATCAGCTTGCGGCTCTCAAGGCGCGGCTGGCCCGCTGAAGCGACCGCCTGACTTGAACCACGGCCCGCCCGCCCGATATTGAAGAGCATGGACACCACGCCCCTCACCCTCGCCGATCTCGATGCGATCCGCATGGAGTGCCGCCGTCAGGTCAACCGCCGCGCCACGATGTCGGGCGCGATTGCGGCGCTGCCCTTGCCGATGGTCGATGCCGCCGCCGATCTGGGCCTCCTGATGCGCCTATTGCCCAAGATCAGCAGCGATTTCGGCCTGACCCCGCAGGAGATTGAGCGCCTCGACCCCGAATCCCGCGCGGTCGTCTACACCACCATCAAATCGCTGGGCGACAGCTTCGTGGGCAAGCTGGTGACGCAGCGGATGCTCATGGCCCTGCTCGCGCGGATGGGCGGCAAGGTGGCGGGCAAATCGGTCGCGAAATACGCCCCCCTCGTGGGTCAGGCCACCGCCGCCTCGATCAGCTTTTGGCTCATGCGCCATATCGGTCACAAGCATGTCGAGGATTGCTACAAAGTCGCCCGCGCCCGCGCCGAGGCCCGCCTGTTCGGCGAAAAAGCCGTGGTGATCGAGGGCGATCCGGTGCGGTGAGCCGGTGCAGAATTCTGTAGGCTCAACTGGACACCCTGCCGACACCCCTCCGCACCGCCCAAAACCCCACATTTTCCGGGCCTTTCGGCATTGTTTCACGTGAAACAATGGGCGATTGTCGATACCAAAAATCCCCCCAAGGTTGAAAGCCCAACGACTTCAGTACCCTTCAAAAACCGCCACCTCCCCAAAAATCAAGCTGCCGCTGCACCCCGTCCCGTTCCCCCACCAGCGCGCCCGCCTCTCTCGCCAAAACCCGTCATCCATCAATCCCTGGTTGCACGCCGCCACCGACGACGCAGCACCCCCCGATCCATCGGTTGCGATCCACCCCCCTTCCCGTCAGGATACAGAGTACGGGGAGACGACGATGGAATCATTCGATTTACCGGATTGGGCGTTGCGCGCCTTCGCGTGGATGGAGCGAACGCTGATCGAAAAATTGCCGGATATCTTCGGCGATTTCGTTTTCGCGTTGCTTTGGCTGGTTCTGGGCGCAATCGGATTGGCTCTCGTCTGGCTCGTGACCCGCCCCTTCCGTAAAAAAGACCCAACCGACCCGACGTCCGAACCCGAACGCCC